>JAGLUM010000013.1 GCA_023134755.1 Fidelibacterota bacterium
AATTCCATTTCTTCAGGTGTCCAATTTGAATCTTCATCCCAGCTTTCATATGCTTCTCTTAGTTCCTCTACTGTTTCGTGTTTGGTCTCGTACCGGATATTCCATGCTTTAATAGCAAATTTTTCTTCAGTATGAACGGATGTCATTGTGTCACATCCTAAACATTCTATAAAATATATGTTATAATTCTCTTCATCACAAAAATCGCAACGAATAACAGCGTCTTTACCACAAAATGGGCATTCCCTTAATTCCTCATTCATCAATTCTCTCCTTTATTCAAGCATACTACAACTTATTTATATTGACAAGTGCTAATCATTGCTATACAATGATAATTATGAATATACAAGAGATAGCTGTAGACTGCAGCAGGTCTGATACAACAATCAGACGATGGATTAAATCAAGGGGTTTACCCTTTAAGAAAATCGGATTCAAGGGAGAGATTTTTATTGATCCCAAAGAATGGAAACATTTTTGTGATGAACACAGTATAAGAAGGAGGGAAGATGGGCGGAAAGAAAGATAAGCATTACCGAAAATTGACTGAGAAAAAAGTCAAAGAGAAATATAAGCAAATCGTAGACGATGCTCAGGGAAAGTTTATTTCTGATATTCTCGCTATGCCTTTTAAGGATCCATGGGAATGGTCAAGAAAACAGATAGAGGGGGAAGTGTGAGACCACAAGATATAAAAATAGGTGAACATTATAGGTTTAGAGCTCACCCTAATTATTCATATGCAAAAGCAATTGAAGTTATTCCCGCTAAAACTGGAATTAATACTCATTCTTACAAAGTGGTTAAATGTGAGCATATTATAAATAAAAATGACACTATAGGAATCATAAGATATTTTAGACCAGTTGATCTAATAAACTAAAAAATCCCCGCTCTCGATAAGCGGGGAAAGGAAGAAGGAGGGGAAGAAGATGAAAAATAAAAAGATAGTAGCTGATGCAAAACAAGAAAGTATCAGACTGGAAAATATCAGGTTAAAAAAAGCTATCCAGCAAAAAATAAAGAAAACTGAGAAAGCCCCTGATAAAGAAAAACTTTTTTCAGTTGCCAAAAAATTGAGAAATACAAAAACAACTGTTAAAAGTAATCAGGCGAAAAAAGCCCTTGAAGATGCAGCAGTTCTTCTCGACAAAGTAGTCGATGCAATGATCAGGGAGCGTGATAAATGGACATTATGTCAATGAAAATACAAGAGATGAGCTATGGCCAATTATTTATGGTGGTTAGTGATGTATATTGTAAGGTTTTACCGCTTGATGAAAACGAATGTAGTGCTGTCATGATTAAGTCTGGATTGATTCAAAATTTCGCACATAATCACACTAATTCTTATCCGGTTCTCGAATATAAAGAGCTTCCAGTATTCATCGAGGATAAACCATGAATCAGATTGTAGGGGATGTGAAAGAATGAAAGTGATCAAAAGAAAAATTGTACAGAATAATAGGAGAACAACAATCACGCATCAAAGGATTAGAACAAAATGAATAAATATAAAAAATACTGTCCTAATGTTTTTGTAATTGAATCAGAGGAAAATTTTAACCGTGGTGATGTAGTAGATGTAGAAACACGTTATGGTAAAATAAATGAAGTAATTATTTATAACAGATTATTTGAGAGAGACGGCAAAAAATACTATTCTCAAATAAGAGCCGACGGTTTTAACATACAGGAGAGAGCAAAATTAAAATCAGAAAAATATGATAACTGGGCGGACTCTGCTGTAAAAAAATCAGATCAGGCATATCAGGCATCAAATAAACATAGTGACTTTTTATCACTTGGAGAGCCTATTAAAATAGGTCATCATTCTGAAAATCGTCATAGAAAAATGATTGAAAATGCAAACAATAACATGGGAAAATCTGTAGAGCTTAGTAATAAAGCCGACAGTCATGCAGATAAATCAGAATACTGGAAATCAAGAGAAAATGATATAAATCTCTCAATGCCGGAATCAATCGATTTTTATGCTGTTAAATTAGAGACTGCAAAAGAGAAACATACATTTTTAAAGAAAAATCCCATAGAAAGATCTCATAGCTATTCACTCACGTATGCAAAAAAAGATTTAAATATAGCTATGAAAAACTATGATACTGCTGTTAGATTATGGAGTGTAGAGGCATGAAGAAAGATGAATTAAATGAACTGGTTAAAAAATCAGGATCGTGTTGTTTTTATGATAGATTCGGGATGGTTGACGATATTGATAAAGCTATCGGGGTTAGTGCTCCGTGTGATTTCGGAGCCGGTCAAATCGGTGGTAGTTTTTATATAGATTTCTATGGAAATGCTGATGGTAACGAAAATTTCTATAAATATATTATTCCTGCATTAAATAATTAACTCAATACAGGTAGAGAAAAGGAGAGAAGATTATGGCTATACCGATATGTGATAATTGTGCAAAAAAGTTAGATAATTATGATCTAATAAATAAGGACTATAAATTTGCCGGACATTCAACTTGTGCAGGATGTAATAAAATTACAATAAATGCGTATGCAATACCAACAGTAGATTATGATTATTATACAGTGCCGAAAGATAA
>JAGLUM010000130.1 GCA_023134755.1 Fidelibacterota bacterium
CCCGGCGTAGCCTTGGCGTAGTCGGGTGATCCTGTCTAAAGTCACAAAATCTTAGGTCAAGTTTTTAATAATATATTACGAAAATGCTTGACAAGTAGCAAAATCGTAAGTATTTTTATTACGAAAATAAGATAATTATAATAAATCGTAAAGATGGGTAGCACGAAAATGAAAAAAAACGCAAAAAAACAATTACAGGACGCAACCTGGGAATTAATACAGAAGAAGGGCATGAAAGCCCTTCGTGTACAGGAAATTTGTCAACTTGCAGAACTCAGCAAGGTGACTTTCTATTACTATTATAAAAATAAACATGATATTATAGAAAATGTTTTGAAAGAGTGGATCGATGAAAAACTTAGGGAAGCAAAAGATATCATGTACCAAAACACGGCTTTTAATATTCGTGTTTTGGATATGGTTCAATGGAAAGCAGAATTTGTTAAAAAAATAAGTCCGGTTTTTCTTCGCGAATTGTATGAGAGTGGAGGAAGCTACATGAATCTCCTTAAGGACACGATGGGTGAATCTCAGAAATTGATGAATGATTTTTTTACTTTTGGCAAAGAGAATAGAGACCTAAATCCTGATGTTGATATTTCAACATTGATCCAATGGATGAATGTCATTTCTGATGCGACGATCGAAGGAAAATTTGATACTTTGTTTGATGATCCTAAGAAAATGCATACACAATTAAGCAGTCTAATGCTTTATGGAATGATGGGCAACAGAGAGGAAAAAACCTGATGCGAAAGATCTTGATAATATTATTTTCTTTTTCCCTTATATTTGCCGGACAAATGGGTTTAAAATCCCTGAAAATCAAAGGAACTGCAACAGCCTACGGGTCTGTATTTTCAAATTATCAGTCAGGAGGGCAATTTATTCCCGTGATAGAGGGTAATTTGTTGCCGGATACTGCAAGATATATATTTGACTTTGAGGTATCGGCTGATTCCTATGTGCGCTATGATACAGTGGATCAGTTTGCTCCGGGTATATCACCTTACCGGGCTTGGTTGCGTTTTGCAGGTAATCAGTTTGAAGTGCGTGTTGGTTTACAAAAGATCACCTTTGGTTCTGCGAGGTTGTTACGAACAGAAAACTGGTTTGATACCATGGATCCACGTGATCCGTTAGGATTAACCAAAGGTGTATGGGCAGAACGGATTCGATATTACATACCGCGGACCAATGCGAATATCTGGCTATGGTCGATACAGGAAAACTTAAATAATACCACCTTTATACTCCCATTGGAAACCGATGCGTTTACTTTGGTAAATCATTTTGGAGGCAGATTGGAGATCCCGTTTTTTAGCGGAGAGATAGGTATGAGTTTCAACACAAAACAAGTGACTGCCGATACGATTTCTATCGCAAATATTACTGGTTCGGGATCGATATTATCCGTTTATGGACTGAACACCCACCAATATCAAGCCGGGTTTGACGGAAAATGGGATTACGGTGTCGGTTTATGGTTTGAAGGCGCATACATTAATGACCGTTCTGATTTTACCTTTTTCACTCAAGATGCTTATATACTGACGGAGATAGC
>JAGLUM010000131.1 GCA_023134755.1 Fidelibacterota bacterium
CCGGATTTACTGCTGCGATCTATGCGCCACGTGCCAGTCTTGAACCCTTCATCTTTGAGGGATCGCAACCCGGAGGGCAGTTGACTACGACCCCGGACATTGAAAACTTCCCGGGGTTTCCCAAGGGGGTTACCGGTCCAGATCTGATGGAGAGCATGCGCGAACAAGCCCTGCGCTTTGGTACTAAAAACGTATTCCGCAGCATTTCCAGTGTTGATCTATCCTCGCATCCCTTTAAAATATATGATGATGAAGGCGATGAATATTCAGCTGACACATTCATTATTTCCACCGGCGCCAGCGCGAAATATCTTGGGCTGGAATCAGAGAACAAACTGAAGGGCTTTGGGGTTAGCGCCTGCGCGACTTGCGATGGATTTTTCTACCGCGACAAGGATATTGTAATGGTCGGCGGCGGCGATACAGCATTGGAAGAAGCGCTGTATCTGACACATTTTGGTAAAACAGTAACCGTCATTCATCGCCGGGATGAGTTCCGCGCATCAACGTTTATGTCCAATAAAGTAAAAAATCATGAAAAAATACGCATTAAATGGGATTCTGTGGTTGAGGAAGTCCTGGGTGAACCCGGGCCTATCGGAGTAACCGGTGTGCGGATAAAAAATGTAAAAACCAATGAGACGGAAGTACTCCCCTGTTCAGGATTGTTTATTGCTATCGGTCATCGTCCTAATACTAAAATATTTAAAGGACTTCTCGATTTAGATGAAAACGGTTATATTATAACAAAATCCAAAACAAGTCGCACGAACCTGGAAGGTGTTTTTGCCTGCGGTGATGTACAGGATCCCGCCTATCGGCAGGCCATTACCGCCGCTGGTTCCGGATGTCAGGCAGCTATAGACGCGGAGCGTTGGATCTCCGAAAACGAGTCCTAAACGGATTCATGGTTTTTTTATTTGATTCCGAAACCTGAAGATGTAAATTCACGCGATTTGACAAGAAACGGAGGTATTATATGTCAACAATTATTGATGTTTTTGCACGCGAGATACTGGACTCACGCGGCAATCCGACAGTAGAATGTGAAGTAACCCTTGAAAGTGGCGCGTTTGGACGTGCTGCAGTGCCTTCTGGCGCATCTACCGGTGAACATGAAGCCCTGGAATTACGTGATGGCGGCAGCCGCTATATGGGCAAAGGGGTTTTAAAAGCAGTTCAAAATATTAATGATGTCATTGCTATCCGCCTGGTTGGCGAGGATGCAGTGGATCAGGCATACATTGACGCAATAATGATC
>JAGLUM010000132.1 GCA_023134755.1 Fidelibacterota bacterium
TTACGAAGGGCTTTGACATTTTCGCGGGCAAGGATTTTTGATCCGATCGCTGCCTGTATAGGTACCTCAAACTGATGGCGCGGGATGAGGCTGCGTAATTTTACCACAAGTTCACGTCCCTGGTACTGCGCGTATTCACGGTGAGTGATCACCGATAAGGCATCCACGGATTCGCCGTTGATCATAATATCCAGTTTTACCAGATTTCCGGGACGGTAACCGATATGCTCATAATCTAAAGAGGCATATCCCCTACTCACTGTCTTAAGTTTATCATAAAAGTCAAAAACGATCTCAGAAAGCGGGATTTCATACATTAGCTGGACCTTGGTTTTATCCAGATAATGGGTATTTATATAAATCGCACGTTTTTCCTGCGTCAGTTTCATCAATCCGCCGATATATTCCGAAGGTGTAATGATTTCAGCCCTGACATAGGGTTCTTCTATGCGTTCGATATCCGATTGGGGCATCTTGGCAGGTGTATCTACCCTGATCATTTTCCCGTTACGTAAAAAAGCGTGGTATTCCACATTTGGGACCGTAGAGATAATTTGCTGGTTAAATTCCCGTTCCAAACGTTCCTGAACGATCTCCAGGTGAAGCATACCCAAAAAACCGCAGCGGAAACCAAAGCCAAGGGCATCCGATGTTTCCGGTTCAAAGTGCAGCGAGGCATCATTGAGCTGTAATTTTTCCAGAGATTGTCGCAGTTCGTCGTAATCTTCATTCTGTACCGGATAAAGACCCGAAAAGACCATTGATTTCATCTCTTTATAGCCTACCAGCGGTTCGGTGGCGTGATTTTCAACTGTGGTAACGGTATCGCCGACCCGTAAATCCTTGATATTTCTTATCTGCGCGACAATATATCCCACATCCCCGGAGCGTAAAACACTGCTTTTCACGCGTTTGAGATGGAAATGGCCGACTTCCGTGATCTCATATTTATTTTGGCTTGCAAAAGAAGCGAGTTTTTGTCCGGGACGTATCTCGCCATCTACGATACGAACATAAGGTATTGCACCCCGGTAGTTATCGAAAATACTATCAAAGATCAATCCTCTTGCCGGAGCATTCACTTGCACCTTGGGTGGCGGAATACGCGAAATAATGGCTTCTAAGAGCGTATCAACACCTTCGCCGGTCTTAGCAGAGGTTAGAATGATATCGTTTTCCTCGCAGCCAATAAGGTCGATTATTTGCTCTTTTGTTGATTCGACCTGTGCTCCCGGCAGGTCCACCTTATTGATCACCGGGATAATCTCCAAATTGTTTTCCAGTGCAAGGAAGGTATTTGAAACGGTCTGCGCCTCGATACCTTGAGATGCATCCACGAGAAGAAGCGCGCCTTCACAGGCGGCCAGACTGCGGGATACCTCGTAGCTGAAATCCACATGTCCGGGCGTGTCGATCAAATTCAGAATATACTGTTGTCCGTCTTTGGCTTTGTAACGCAACTGAATAGGATGGGATTTAATGGTAATACCGCGTTCACGTTCCAGATCCATATCGTCAAGGATCTGCTCTTTCATCTGAAATTTACTCAGAGTGCCGGTGATTTCCAGCA
>JAGLUM010000133.1 GCA_023134755.1 Fidelibacterota bacterium
TAATTTGAAATTTTTATCGCCTCAGGAAGTCAGGAAGATTGCTGATACCTATGGTACTCCCGTATATGTCTACAGCGAAGATAAACTTCGACAATCTGCTCAAACTGCCTTTCATTTCCCTAATACTTACGGTTTAACAGTGCGCTATGCCATGAAAGCCAATTCGAATTCTGCTATTCTTTCTCTATTTAATTCATTGGATATCCACTTTGATGCCAGCTCGTCGTATGAAGTCCGGCGACTTATGATGATCGGTATTGATCCTGCCAGAATACAGTTAACAGCACAGGAATTAGCTCCTGATCTTGAAGAACTTGTCAGTATGGGGGTCATTTATAATGCATGTTCACTTCGGCAGTTGGAGGCCTTCGGAGAGCGCTTTCCGCATCATTCCGTGAGTGTACGCATCAATCCCGGTATTGGCAGCGGTCATGCTAACCGGGTAAATGTGGGCGGTCCCGCGTCCAGCTTTGGTATCTGGATCGATTATCTGGATAATGTTAAAGCCATAGCTAAAAAATATGATTTAACCATTAATGCACTGCATACGCATATTGGTTCAGGTTCTGATCCTGCGGTTTGGGAAAAAGTGACCGCGATGAATCTTGATGTAGTTAAGGCATTCCCGGACGTCACTACCCTGAATATGGGTGGCGGATTTAAAATTGGACGGCTGCCTAATGAGCAAACAACGGATCTACAGGTGATCGGGAACAAAGTAAAACAGTACTTTGAAGATTTTTATAGGAAAACCGGCCGGAAGATCAAACTCGAAATTGAACCTGGTACCTACCTCGTTGCTGCCAACGGCGCGCTTATCACGGAAATTGATGATAAGGTGGATACGGGGTCCGGAGGTTATATTTTTCTTAAAACCAATACCGGCATGAGCGATATTCTGCGTCCGACCCTCTATGGTGTCCGGCATGTTATTCAGCTTGTACCGCGGTCCGGCGATATGCCAAAAGAAACAGAAAATGTGGTAGTTGTCGGCCATTCCTGTGAAAGCGGGGATATTTTAACACCTACCGTAGGTGATTCTGAAGGCGTAGACACGATCACACTTCCCAAAACAACTATCGGTGATCTTCTGCTCATCGAAGATGCGGGTGCATATTGTTCTTCTATGTGTGCCGTAAATTATAATTCCTTTCCGCAAATCCCTGAAATCATGATCCGCAGCAATGGAGATCATGTGCTGATCCGTAAAAGACAGTTAATTGAACAAATGATTCAAAACGAAACTCAAAATCTGCAGTTCTAATATGAAATTGATACCATCTACTCTGTATATTGTTGCTACACCTATCGGTAATCTCGAAGATATCACATTTCGAGCTGTTCAGGTATTAAAAGACGTTGATACCATTATTTGTGAAGATACACGGGTTACCGGCAGGCTCCTCGCACGCTATGAAATACCGAAAAAGCCCCTTATCCCCCATTATAAAAATCAGGAAGCAAAAGCCATTGTACCGGTCATCAAACAACTGCAGGAAGGAAAAACGCTTGCTCTTGTTTCCGACGCGGGTACCCCAGGGATTTCTGACCCCGGCTTCTATCTTGTATCTGAAATTGTAAAAGCAGGTTTTAGGGTCGAGCCTATTCCGGGTCCGGCCGCGGTAACTGCCCTGCTTTCTGTGTCCCATATTCCCAATCAGCATTTTTACTTTGAAGGATTTTTACCCCATAAAAAGGGCCGGCAAACCCGATTGAAATACCTGGCTGAAATGGACTGCGGCGTTGTATTTTACGAATCTACACATCGTATAATGAAATTTTTAACTGAGATAGCAGACTATTTCGGTAAGCGGGAGCTTCTGATCGGAAGGGAACTGACTAAAATACACGAAACTATTTTTAGAGGCAGCTGCTCAGAAGCCATTGCCTTTTTTACAGAGCATTCTGTTAAAGGAGAATTTGTTATATACGTATCCAATTGACAATTGAGAATTGACAAAGGACAATTGAATTATCAATGCTCAATTGATAATTTAACTCAATTAATATTTAGATTCTTCTTTGTTGTTTTAACAATTGTTTGCAGAATCTTATTAATCTCAATACAATCGTCCATAAGGCTCTGAGTCTCTTTACCAAAGTAATTGGTTCGCATTAATATCTCGATCCAATATTCCGTTTCACTGGCTTCTTTTAAAGCAATATTTGTTTTTGAAAGAAAGTCTCTTTTACTTTGAGCCTGTATCGCCTCTTTCATGTTCGCGCCTATACTTGTTCCGGCCTTTAACAATTGTTTTGACATAACATATTCTTTTCTGTCATTTTGCAAATACTGATATGCTTTTACAATTCGAATAGCGAAACTGATACTTTTATTGAGTATAGGATTTGTCCCCATTTCGTCCTCCCTTTTTCAATTGATAATGGAAAATTGACAATTACTGGCAATAAATTAATTGAAATAATCAGTAACTTTCAAGCCCTTATTGATTAATGTGATGGAGATCAATTATCCATTGATAACTGTTAATTTAATTGTCAATTGTCCTTTGTCAATTGTCAATTGTTAAACATTAGCGACCAATTCAAATAAAAGTTACGCGTTGCCGCGGGCCAGTAATTATCAATACGTTCATCCGGTGAATTATAATAAGAGTATCCAAAAGTTTCATAAAGCGCGTTAAATAGATTGTTTACGCGTATATCAATGACGTGCCGCATACCAAGAACTTTAAAGGGAACACGGACACCAATATCTGCGACCCAATATGCCGGAATTGCTGATGATTCCGTATTCATAAAATCGATATACTGCTTTCCAATATATTTTATATTGAACCATGGTTGAAATATTTTATAATTATAGAATATCCGTGCTTTCATTTGAAATGATGGAAATGCGGGAATAGTTTTCCCTGCATAATCCGCGATACCGCCAAAACCGCCCCATCCGAGTGAATCGGCTGTAAATTCGACAAAATGATTATCAGACAGATTCATATTTGCATGAATATCAAATTGATGTATCGGAACATGCAGCGCAAATTCAATTCCCTGATGCAGGGTTTTTGGTGCATTCCCGCGCAAAACATCATCTGTATCACGGTAGCGGTAATATACCGGTATCAGCTCATTCCGAAAATCCATTCTATACGCATTTAGAGCAAAATTTATATCTTCTGTGATATAATCCAATCCCCATTCAATATCGACCAGAGACTCATGGCTGATCAAGGGATCGGTAACCGTTCCTCCGTAGGGGTTCACAACCGCTGCAGGGACATTGGGATCATTATCATCATATAGATCATTGCTTGATGGCTCCCGCTTGGATGTTGAAATATTTACATAACTCGATAAGCGGTCTGTTATATTATACCGCAGTCCTACCCGGCCATCGAAAAAATGATACGGGATAATAAAATGAAAAGGATTGGTAAAAATACCCACGGTATCTTGCTGTACTTCATAACGGTGCATGAGATACCTTATATCACCTTGAATAAAAAACTTTTCATTCAGGGTAATCAAATCCTGAATATAGAAGGAAAAAGATGATTTTTGGGTCGCGTTATTATAAAAGCGATGTTCAGAACCAACGTAACCGTAATCTTCAATAAATAGCACTTCGCCATAATGCTTCGATGCATACAGGCGAAAATCACCGCCCAGAGTCAACATGTATTTCGGCTGACTGAAGGTATAATGATATACACTGCCTATATAATGATTATCCAACCATTTACGGCAGATCAAATCAACTTCATTGGTATCATCAACGGCGCTTCTTACATTAAATTCATCCGGATCAGCCTCGCCTTTAAACTGCTGATAATAGCCTTTGCCATTGACATAATACAAGGTTGCATATATTTTTGAATTTTCGCTGAGAATATGCGTATGGTTTACAAAAAGCAATGATTGTGTGAACACGTCCTGATTCACATCACTGTATCCGCCCTGATAGCTTGTATCCGCGTAAAAATTATAACGTCTGTCATTCATGTCGTCAAGATCAAATCCGTACTGCGGACTTACACCGTCCCAGGAAAAGTTTGTAACCTGATTTCCCCAGAGATATTCGACGCGTGTCATATGGGTTGGCTGCATCCATTGCATAGCTACATGCGCTGATTGTTGGTCCGTTCCGCTCCCGATACGATACCCCGCACTGTTTAGATCTGATAAACGGAATGAAAAAGATATCCCCTGTTCGGGGAATGGTTTTCCGGTATAGGCAATGGACCGCTTTTCACTTGGGGCATTCAGGTTATTTCTGTCTATATAATTCCCGTAAGCAATCGATGCTTTTACACCGGGATCCAATTTTGATATATCGCTTTCTATATTGACAGAACCGCCAAATGCGGTAGAAGACAAGGAATTGCCGATACCGCGCTGAACCTGAATATCAGAAGCATCACTAAGTACATCTCCGTGATCCACCCAGTATACAGCGTGGGCTTCAGGATCATTCAGTGGAACACCATTATACATCACGCCAATACGATCTTGTGTAAATCCCCGGATACTGAGATAGGTATAACCAATACCGTTCCCGGCATCTGAATACGCATAAACCCCGGGTTCCATATCCAAAACCATGGGCACATCCTGCTGATGATATAAGCGGTCAATATCCTTTCTTTCCAGTGTTGAAAAAGCAATGGGTGTTTTTCCGCTGATAGCGCGATGCGCCGAAACCAAAACTTCTTCAGCATGCAGAACTATCGGTACCAACTCAATATAATGATCAGAGCTGTCACAGGAAATAGTCTGTGACGCATAACCAATATGCGATACCTTTATTTGAACGGGGAATTTGGCTGCATGTAATGAAAACTTCCCGTATTTATCCGTATAGGTCCCGGTTTTATTGTCAGTATTTTCTATACTTACCGAAATAATCGCTTTCTGTGTTTCTGCATTGACGATAGTGCCCCCGATGATTCGGGGTATGGATTGCCCGAGGGCAGGTACGAGAGTTGCGCAGAGCAGCGCAACGAAAGGTATAAAATGTTTCATGTTTTCCTCCGCCGGTATTACCCGGATCAGGTTCGAGGGTTCATCTCAGCCAACGGAACTTCTCCTTCCGCAGCGCCCCTAACGTATTCCTAAGATAGAACATTTCAATGAACAATGTCAAGAGGTATGTTGTAAATTCTGAACGGCAAAAATTTATGAGTGGAAGAAGCGGAGAGCGAGAGAATGGGAGATTTTACTTCAATCCCCATTTGTTTGCGGAACGGCGCATATTAACGAGCATGCCAATGATTTCATCATAAGCTTTGCGGCAAGAACAATGTATTTCAGGATTAATGAATTTACATTCCAATGCAAAATCTAACCAATTCTGTGATTCAGCTGCCTCGGCTTCACTTTCGTTCAATTTAGAAGCAAATGACCGAGGATATATTCTTCTGCGGAATGCTTCCACAATATTACTACAAACCGACCGGCTAGATCGCCTAATCTGATCAGTTAATGAATAGAGTTCTTCTTTAGGAAATGTTTTTGATAGTTCGTAGATCTTCATTGAAAGGCTGAAGGCTTTTTGATATACCTTTAATTGTCTGTGATCATGAATGATATTCACGTGCATTTCTCCACTTCTCCCCCGCATCCCCTCTCCGTTTCAGCAACAATAATACACTGAATATACTATAAATAAACGGAAAAAAAATTTTATGCAAAGAAGTGTGATGAATATCACCTTATTCATATTTTTTTTCTCTCCTTCTTTCCACGGCTCTACCTTTGTACGCACATTATATTTTCATCTAATCATAAAAAAGGGCAGTCAAACTGCCCTTTTTTATGATGTAAATATCAATTATTTCAGTAATATCGGATCACCAAATCCAAGAGATTTCAATTGCTCCATCTGAGTTTCAGCATCACCGACTACAAGATAGATCATTTTGTCAGGATGGATATATTTTTCAGCTAGTTTTTGGTGATGTTCCAGCGTCATATCTTTAATAACCTTTTCGTTATTCCGGATATAGTCAACCGGCTTGCCATAATAATCAATCATCCACAACATATCCATTAGATTGGATATAGTTTCAAATTTACGAGTATTGGATTTAAGAATGGCATTTTTCGTGAATTCCAAATCATCTTCCGAAATACCACTGCGATATTCTTTCATAATATCACGAATGATCTCAAGAGACTCCAAAGTGGCACTGGAACGCACACTGGTGGATACATTGAATGGTCCCTTGATCTTCGTGCCCTTAAAGCTGGAAAAAGCGCCATAGGTGTAGCCTTTTTCTTCTCGCAGCATCAAATTTAAACGACCTGAAAACGATCCGCCGAGTTTATAGTTCATAACCGTTGCGGGATATCGATTTGCGTCATAACGGTCCATAGCCAAATTACCGACTTTCAATACGGACTGCTTTGCGCCCGGCATATCGACAAAATAAACCTCTGATGCGGTAATCGGATCTGGAAGCGGAAAGCTTGGGATAGTAACCACTTTGGGTGCCCAGTTGGCTTCCAAACTCTTTAGTGCCTTATTAACACGCGGTAAGCTGACAGCTCCAACCACTTCAAAGGAGGTAAGCGACGGTGAGAAATTATTCTCATAAAACGTCTTCACATCATCTATGGAAATGCTTTCGACTGATTCCACGGTACCTTGTGTGGAAATACCAAAAATATGTTTATCGCCATACATCAATGCATTAAAGACTTCAGCAGCAACCGCATTTGCATTTGCTTTTGAGCGCTTGATGGCATTAATCGTGCGGGTTTTAGCTAGTTCGAATTGTTCTTCATCCCAGCGGGGTTCAAGCAGTATTTCTTCTGCCAGCACCAGGGATTTTTCAAAATTCCGTGCGAGACAGTTTACCGCAAGCACAATGCTTTCACGTCCGGTATACATCCTAAAACTTGCACCCAACAGATCAATTTCTTCTTCCAATTCTTCCGGTGTTTTATTTCGGGTTCCTTCAGACATAGCATCCGTAATTAAATTTGCTACACCCGGTTTTTCAAAGGTATCCAAAAGATGTCCACCACGAATAATGATCTCATAAGATACTAAGGGCAATTCATCATGGGTTATCCCATAGACTTTGATCCCGTTTGCCAATTCACCTGACCAGACTTCCGGTAGATTCAGATCCGGCATCGGACCTTTTTCAGGTTCTATAGATCGATCAAACAAAGAGGGCGTTTTTTTGACTTCTTCATCTTTTTTTGAGATTTGTTCAACCTCACCGGCATCCGTAATATCTTCTTCAACAACATACGCTTTTACCGAACCTTCAGCAATTTTTTCAAGTTCACCTTTAGGTACAAAACTGGTTGCAATATAGAATTTGTCCTTAATATAGGTTTCATAAACACGAAGAACATCTTCTTTCGTGACGGATTGCAGTTTTTTCAGATCTTCAACCATATAGCCCGGATCATTTACAAAGGTATTGTACATTGCTAAATTGAAAGATTTATCGATCAAGCTACTCATACCGTTATAAAAATCAGTTTCCAGACGGGCTTTTACGCGTTCGATATCACGATCGCTAATACCGTCTTCTTCAAACTTTTTAAACCCTTCAAATACCGCGTTTTCAACATCAGTCAAATTTTCCCCGGCATTGGCAGTTATCCTTAAATAAAATTCACCGGCAAGTTCTTTTGCATAGTTATAGGTCGAAACCCGTGAAGTGAGATTTTTTTCTTTCACTAACACTTTATAAAGCGGGGCCTTTTTCCCAACAGATAAAAGACGGGCCAGATAGCTTAATGCGTTGGCATCATCATTGTATTCTTCCACACTGGGCCAAACCATTGTCAGCTGAGCGGCACGCGCAAAATTGTCTTCATGATATAATTTTTTAGTCTCTGTTAGAACAGCAGGTACACGATCCATTGGTTCAGGATTGCCGTGTGCTTTAATTTCACCAAAATATTTTTCAACCAAAGTTTTGACTTCTTTTGGGTCAATATCTCCCGCAATGACTAAGGTCGCATTATTTGGCCCGTAAAACTTATCATAAAATTCCTTTACGTCCGGTATAGTTGCATTATTTACATCTTCTACAACACCAATCACCTGCCAGTTATACGGATGACCTTCAGGATAAATTGCTTTGCCGATAA
>JAGLUM010000134.1 GCA_023134755.1 Fidelibacterota bacterium
GTTGTGCCGATGGATGTTGGCTTATCTCTGTTTGTATTCACGGTTAACAAGGGACCGGCTTCTACCATGCCATATATTTTATATACCGGTATTTTATACATCGTGCTGAAAGCTTTATGAATATCTTTTTTCATCCGTCCGCCGCCGGTAATGGCAAGCTGAATGGAATCAGGAAGATAATTTTTATCATCTTTCTGATTTAAGTATGAAAAATACTGGGGTTTTGCGACAAGGTGACTGGGCTGAGCTGTTACCATCGTTTTGCTATATTCTGTCTCATCCTCCACATCGCAGATGGCAATGGATACCCCTGCATTCACTGCGGCATTCATAACAGCAATATATCCGATAAAATGCGTCAGTGGATACTGGGTAAAAATAATATCGTCTGGTTTATAGGTTATCGCGGATAAATAATCATCTGTGTTTCTGAACAGCTGTCGGTTGGAATACTTTGCATATTTTGCAGGTCCCGTGGAGGCACCGCTGTAAAATATAACATTTGTATCATTTTCATCCGGATGGTAGGGTCCCCCGAATACGGACTTCTTTGTATATTCTTGGAAATCGATGGTTTCATCGTGGGTGCATTCGCCAATACCGATAAATATTTTACAGGTATTCAATATACTTGTCGCGGAATAAACATCTTCTTCATAATCAGCATGGAAAATAATACAGCCGGATGTACTGTCGTCGATAATATAACGCAAAGCCAGTGATTTGTAATGCACGTTTACCGGAACCATAATGGCTTCGAGCCGGGATAATGCCAGCCAGGTATAAATCATTTCCGGGATATTCGGTAACATGACCACTACCCGTGTATCTTTTTTTATTCCCTGTTGATGGAAGTGACTCGCAAGCCGTAATGACGATTCGAATACCTCATGATATTTCAAAGCAGTATCGCCATGATAAATGAAAATATCATTCGGTGTTTTCTGTACTTGTTTGAAAAATGTCGTATAATTTGATACGATAGTTACAGCCCCTTATCTCGATTTGTTAACAAGCCGGATAATGTAATGAGAATATCCTCCGTAGTCAAGATTTTGATATTAAAGTTCACGTTTTTATTGTACATTTTTTCATGGATCCTAATTACTCTAAATCTATTCTGCTTATGACCATTTCCTCCCTGTCTTTTGCCCTGATGTCCCTGATGGTACGGTTTGCCGGCGATCTTCCTTTATTTGAAAAAGTCCTGTTTCGAAATCTTATTAGTTTGATCATTTCCATTATTATTATCATAAAATACCGGCAGTCATTTTTTGGGAAACCGGAAAACAGGAAGTATCTGTTTCTGCGTGCTCTTGGCGGTCTACTTGGTGTGATGTTATACTTTTACAGCATTAACCATCTAAGTTTAAGCGATTCAACCATGCTGAATAAATTATCCCCCTTTTTTGTTATTTTATTTGCTTCTATGTTTCTTAAGGAGCATCTGAATAAGTATCAAATTGGCGGGATCATTGTCGCCTTTCTTGCCTCTTTGTTAATTATTAAACCCCGTTTTGATATCATTGTTCTTCCGGCATTAATGGGGCTGGGATCCGCCGTCTTTGCGGGATTTGCCTATGCGATCATCCGTTTACTGAATCTTCGGGGTGAATCCGCAGGAACCATCGTCTTTTATTTTTCTCTGATCTCGTTTATTGTTGTGCTTCCCGTCGCGTTGATACAGTTTGTTATGCCGACAACTCTGCAATGGGTCTATCTGCTGGGAATTGGAGTGTTCGCGGGAATTGGACAAATTCTCATGACACAGGCATATCAATTTGCACGCGCATCCGATATCGCTCCTTATAAATACCTGCATGTGCTTTTCGCGGCGCTTATCGGTATCATTTTTCTTGGTGAACAGGTTGATATATTTAGTCTACTGGGAAGCATGATCATTATTATTGTTTTTATCTATCTTTATAAAAAACGCTGCGTGTAAAGAGAGTCGAAGGTCGAAAAGTCGAGGGGTTGAAAAGTTTAAAAGTTTAGGGGTTTAGGGTATTTCTTTTCCTATCTT
>JAGLUM010000135.1 GCA_023134755.1 Fidelibacterota bacterium
GACAAGTGATTCCTGCGCTAAAGTATCCGGGACAATGTGGATTTTTGAGGGAATACAAACTCCATCGAACGTGGCCTTGTAATTATTACTTTTATCCAGATCAATGTATCCGGCAATATAAAAGGTGTCACGCGGAAGATAATCAAAAGAAAAACTGCCGCCGGGTCCGCTTTGTGTATAATATTCCGGAGCAGAAATAATAGAATCGGGATATGCAGTTTTGCGGCTGATATAAATGACGGCTGAGAGATTATCCTTCAGATTCGCGATGCTTCCGCGAAAGGAATTTTGCGGTATGTGGCTGTCGGTAGTAAAACTAATATGTATGGGTTCGGAAAGATGATTGTTACGTAGATCAGAAATATTTTTTCCTAAAATAACAGTATAAACAACGTTTTTCTTCCAAGGAGTATTGGGAGTTATACTGAGCTTTTTGCCCTGCATGCGAATATCTGTATCGTACTCTCCCAGCGGGAAAATGGTGATATTTTTGGCAAGGGTTTTGCTGTTTAGCGGCTCAGAAAATTCAATACGCAATGTTTGCATGGAATCCACATTGGTAGCCCCGCTGGAGATAGATAAAAAAAGAGCTACAGGCGAAGTCGTATCAGGAGGTCCGCCACCGGGAGGACTTTCAGATGCGCAATGAACAAAAAACAAGGCGCAGATCATTAAAATAGATACAGAATAAAATTTATATTTCATGCACTAAAATACATTAAATCCGTCAGAAGTAGTAGAAAAAAATCAACTGTCATTCTGTCCCGAAAGACTGAGGTAAGAATCACTCCAAGCTTCATATTTTTCGACCAGCCGACAGCTAATTGCTTTCTCTTTCTTGACCTTATCCGCTAACCCTGCGAAGTCTCTGCGAAGCGAGGTATATCCTCCTGCCTACCCGGTTTTTTTATAGTGAAAATATGACACAATTAAATGGATAATCCGAAGCTTGCGGGTGTAAGTATACTGAACAGCACAAGCCAGACCGTTAAGAAAATTAACGAAATTATACTCCAAGTCAGCGCTTGCCGGTGTTCCCGGCTTCCGCCTTCCTGCGCTCTGGCTTTCCATGCGATAATAAATCCCACGATCGCATAAGGCGGAAAAACAAGACCTACAAGGGCCAGCTTTTTTGCCAGTTTGGATTCCGCGTAATTCACGTGATCAATTTCGTTTTCCGGAATAATATCCAGCCACTCGGGATTGTAGATGACCCTTTGCACATTCAGCAAGCCGGCTTGATACCATTTTACGCCGCGTTCCTTTAATACCTTGCGCCGCGCAGGATTCAGAAAATAATTAACCTGTTTTATCATCCATTCCAGAGAACCGGCAAAGCGGATTCTTTCCCAAAGCAGCATAAGTAGCGCAAACATTGATATACCAATAACAATGGTAACAAAGGTATGTCCCCAGAGTCCCACATTGCGCCCATATGGAATGCCGAAAATCCAGTCCAGTACAATAAACATAGCAATAAAATATAAAAACTGGATGGTGTAGTTGGTAAAAGCTACAAAACCGAAACGGCGCACAAAACGGGTTTTATTGCCGAAGACAGTCGATTTACCGCGCATATCCACTAAGCGAATTACGCTCATGATCAGCAAGATACTGAACCCGTTCAACAGCATAAATTGAAAGTACCACCCCACAAAAGGGACACCCAGTAAATTCTGTGTCCACCCGCGGTGATCCCAGACATCCATATACAGATTCAGACCCGCATCAAAACCGAATTTACCGGCAATATAAAATACATTTATTAATAGTCCAATTAAACCAATGAGGTACATAATCATACCAATGCGCAGAGTATTTTTAACAAAAGTTTGTGGCTTGCGCTGTTCCTTTGGCATAGAGAGAAAAATTCCGAAAATGGTGCCGATAAAAGAAACGGCCAGATAAGGAAACAGCGGTTCAGGATGTCCGGCAAGCGGCTGGAGAAAAAAGACCAGTAAGATGCGCCCAAAGGAGTCCGTACCGATACGCGGATAGGATTCCACGTAACTACCAAGCTGTGCGGGGAAATCCGGTATGATCAGATTTACCAACCCCCAGACCAGCGGAGTAACCAGCAGAACAAGGACCACTAAAATAACATATATTTCGATAAGTTTGTTCTTATCACGGTATTTTTTGCGGTGTACCAGAGAAGCATGAATGACACCGTTGATAATGATACACCAGGCAATGGTATGAATGGTTTCAAAATGATTAAAGCGCCACAGGGCATGATCCCAGGTCCAATGTACCGGGCCCAGCGCGGGGTCAGATACTGCCTTTAAAGATTCGTGTACAAACACCCCAACATCCCCATGATATCCAATTAGTCCTTCTACCAGCATGGCAAAAAGCAGGAGAATAAAACCACCGATCACCTGCCGGCTTGCCAGCGTTGTTGCTGAAATATTCCTGCGCAGCTCATGTTCCATGCTGACAGTATTACCCATAGCAGATACCATCAGAAAAAAACCTGCTAATCCGCCGCCAAAGGGCAAAATAACCATTAAAATAAATTGAATAAATTGTGCATGTGATAAATCAGCTGACAGCGTATTTACATCCAAAGTATGTAAAACCATATGCAATACCAGCATTAACGCAATAGCCATACCACGCATAAAATCCATGCTTGCAAAACGCTTCATTGTAATTCCCTCCTGCCCCCGGTTTATTATCCTTTAAAAAAATACAAAAGTTAAAATAATTAATTTATTCTATAAACACAAGAAAATGGATATACGGTGAAATCATCGGTAAATTCTTAAAAAATCAGATAGTACAGTAAGACATGGAAACGAGGAAAAGAAAGGAAAATTACAGAAAGTCATTTCCCTTTTTCCTTAAGATGTTGTACATTCATTATACGATCCAAGGGCTATGACAATAAAAAAAACACAGGTATCATGTTGAATTTTGTCCATTTACATACTCACAGTGATTACAGTACTCTTGACGGTGCGCTGAAAATTAAAACCATTGTTTCTATGGCAAAGAAAATGAACCTGCCCGCGGTAGCACTCACTGATCATGGAAATATGTTTGGGGCTATTGAACTCTTTAATCAAGCAAAAAGAGCTGGAATTAAGCCTATTATCGGATGCGAAATGTATGTTGCCAGAAGATCCCGGCACGATCGATTAAGCATAAAGACCAAGGAAGGGAAGTACTTTCATTTGGTGTTGCTGGCCAGTAACGAGAAAGGCTACCACAACCTAATGAAATTGACATCAAAAGGGTACCTGGAAGGATATTATTATAAACCTCGGGTAGATAAAGAGCTTTTACGGGAATGTAATGAGGGATTAATTGCCACCTCGGCGTGCATTAACGGTGAAGCCGCAGTTACAGCACGGGTGCACGGATTTGAAGAAGCAAAAGAGATTGCCTTGGAATATGCGGATATTTTTCCGGACCGCTTTTACCTGGAAATGCAACGGCACGGACTGCCGGAAGAGGATATTGTCAACGAGATATTTATACGCATTTCTAAAGAGACCGGTATCCCATTGGTTTGCTCCAACGACGCCCATTATGCAATTCGGGAACACGCAGAGGCACATGATGCACTGCTCTGCATCGGCACGGGATCAAATATCAGTGATACCAAACGATTAAAGTATGCAAATGATGAATTTTATTATAAATCGCCGGAAGAAATGACGGAGTTATTTAAAGATATCCCTGAGGCATTGGAAAATACGGTAAAAATCGCGGAACAATGTAATTTCAAACTCAAAACCGGGAACTACTATCTTCCGAAATTTCCCATTCCAGAAGATGCAGGTACGGACGATCCAGATCGCTATTTGGATATACTGGTTCATAAGGGATTGAAAAAACATTTTGGGGAAGAAGTTAACAGTGAATATCTGGAACGGGCAGAATACGAACTTTCCGTAATTAAAAAAATGGGTTTTTCGGGCTATTTTCTGATTACACAGGATTTTGTCAAGTGGGCGAAAGATGAGGATATCCCCGTAGGTCCCGGACGAGGCTCAGCGGCAGGAAGTCTAGTTGCCTATTCTTTGGGCATAACAAACATTGACCCCCTTCCTTTTGACTTACTCTTTGAACGCTTTTTGAACCCCGAACGGATTACTATGCCCGATATCGATATCGATTTTTGCTATGAACGTCGCATAGAAGTAATTAATCATATTAAGGAAGAATACGGCGAGAAAAATGTTACACAAATTATCACTTTCGGTCGCATGCAAGCCAAAGCGGTAGTTCGTGATGTTGCACGGGTAATGGGTATGGATTACGCTACCGGAGACCGTTTTGCAAAGGCTATTCCCCCGGAAGCTAAGAATCTGGAAGATGCTGAAAAAATGAACAAAGATCTGCGGGAATATATTCAAGAAAGCCCGGAGACTAAAAAGCTCTGGGAAATTTCCAATGTACTGGAAGGCATGAATCGGCAGGTTGGTATTCATGCAGCCGGAGTCGTTATCGCACCGGATGATCTATTAAATTATATTCCTCTGTATAAATCTGCAAAAAATGATATTACCAGTCAATATGACATGGGCTGCCTGGAACAGGTCGGCATGCTCAAGGTCGATTTTCTGGGTTTGCGCACACTCACGGTAATCAAACATACTCTTGATCTGCTAAAGCAGCGTGGTATTGAGTTGGATATTGATAATATTACTTTTGACGATCCAAAGGTGTACCGTCTTTTCAGCGAGGGCAGGACCTTTGGTCTGTTTCAGTTCGAATCTTCCGGCATGCGCGAACATCTGAAAAAACTGCAGCCTACATGCATTGAGGACCTGATCGCGATGAACGCGCTGTATCGACCGGGTCCCATGGCTAATATTCCAACCTTTATTAAATGTAAACATGGTGAGAAAGTCAATTATCTTGATCCTAAAATGGAGCCTATTCTTAAAGCCACTTATGGTGTAATCGTTTATCAGGAACAGGTAATGAAAATTGCCTCGACTATTGCCGGTTTGTCGCTTGCTAAGGCAGATACCCTGCGCCGGGCGATGGGAAAAAAGAAACGAAGTGTCATGGAAAAGATGCGAGGCGAATTCATTGAAGGTGCAAAAGAAAATGATATCAATGAAAAGATCGCCAACGAGATCTATGATTTGTTGATCAAGTTTGCCTCGTATGGATTTAACAAGAGTCACTCGGCAGCATATGCGTATATTGCCTATCAGACCGGCTACCTGAAGGCATATTTCCCCGCTGAATTTATGGCTGCCAATCTTACAAGCGAACGCGGAGAGATCAAGCGTGTCGTTGAGCTGGTCTCCGAAGCTAAAAAACTGGATATTGAGGTAATTTCTCCGGATGTAAACACGGGCACAGAATATTTTTCCGTTGTTGATGGCAAGATAACCTACGGGCTTTCCGCCTTAAAAAGCATAGGAGGAAAAGCGGCAGCTGAAGTTGTCCGTGCCCGGGAAGAAGAACCATTCACAAGTATTTTTGATTTAACCAGCCGAATGGATTTGCGTATTGTCAACCGAAAAACTCTCGAAGCGCTGATTTACGCGGGTGCCATGGATTCTTTGGAAGGCAGCCGCAGCCAGAAATTTCATGCTATTGATACTGCTCTAAAATACGGTCAACGTTTTCAGGAAGAAAAAGAAGCTGCACAAGTAAGTTTGTTCGGTATCGCCACCGGACAGGTAGTGATGAATGAACCGGTTTTAGAAGAGATTTCTGAATGGAACGAACAAATGAAACTTGAAAAAGAAAAAGAATTCATTGGGTTTTATCTTACCGGTCACCCGCTTGAACCCTTTCGCGATGAACTTGAAGCCGTATCAAATGAATATTATCTGGACGATAAGGAAACGAAGATACCGGAGATCATCCGCGTGGGTGGCATCATTAGCGATTTTATATTGCGCTATGATAAAAAAAACAACCAGTATGCAAAATTTCATTTTGAATCCCTTACGCATGAATTTGACGTGCTTGCCTTTAAATCCTTTGCCCAGTACAAAGAGCTGCTGCAGGAAGATTCAAAAATATATCTTGAAGGAAACCTGAAAATTGACAATGAACGAAATCAACTGCCGACCCTTTTTCTAAATTACGCGCTGCCCCTTTCAGATGTACGTGAAGGTAAGATCCGTGCTGTACATCTAAGAATACAGAATGATGAAAAATTTGAGCAAGGTCTTGCAGAATTAAAAACCTTTATTTCCAAATATCCCGGGGGTAAAACCCTGTATGTTCATATCAGTTATCCCAAGACCAATGAACCTGAAAAAATTATTAAAGCCGGAATTGGTATCAATGCCGCTCGTGTACTGGTGCAAAAAATGCGCGAAATTGTCGGACAGGCAAACGTCTGGCTGAGCTGACAAATGATCATTTATGTTACATCAGGATGTGAAGATACTGTAGTTACGCGGCGTTTCCGCGCAGCCCACCCGCAGGCAGATATAATAAGCGTAGCCGATACAGAAGATGCGCGCCGGGCACTCTTCGAAAAAGAAACCCACAGCGGTAAGCGCAATATATTTATCACCCTTGCAAAAGGACAACATTTTAAAGTATGCCCCGGCACGGAGTTGCCCTACATTTGCTGTAATTACTGGACCCTGCATCAAGCAAGCAATTGCCCGTATGACTGTACTTACTGTATCTTGCAATATTATTTAAATAATCCGCTGCTGACCGTATATGCTAATGTGGATGATTTGATAGATATGATTCGCCAACGAATACAAAAGGAACCGCAACGGCTATTCCGTATTGGTACAGGTGAGCTGGCCGACAGTCTGGCCATTGATGATGTCGCGCAAGTGGGACCTGATTTAATTCAGTTTACCGGGAAGCAGAAGAATGTAATATTGGAATTAAAAACCAAATCAGATAAAGTAGATCACCTGTTAAGTGTTCAGCACAAAGGAAAAACTGTGATCTCATGGTCGCTAAACCCACCGGATATTATCACGCATCATGAATTCCGGGCGGCAGACCTGGAGAAACGGATGCAAGCAGTAGACAAAGTACAAGACGCGGGTTATATGCTGGGCTTCCATTTTGACCCCATGCTTATGTATGAGAATTGGGAAACCGGATATGAAGAATTAATAAAAATCCTTTTTGAGCATGCCCGACCGGAAAGGATTGCCTGGATCTCTATTGGAAGTCTCCGTTTCCCGCCGGAGATGGAAGACAAAGTAAACGTAAAATTTCCAAAGACCAATTTACTGGATGGTGAAATGATTCGTGGCCGCGACAATAAAATCCGCTACTTCAAACCGCTGCGCGTAAAAATGTACAAACATCTGTATGCCTGCTTACAGCGTTATGGAGGAGAGAACCTGTTTGTTTATTTTTGCATGGAAGACGCGGATGTTTGGAACCAGGTTATGGGTTTCGCGCCAGAAAGCAACCAGCATCTGGATTACCTTTTTGCAGAATATCTCAGCAAAAATTTCCCTAAATTACAACTATCCAAACCTGATATAACCCTATATCGCAATTTTCACACAAAACGCAGCTGGGAGTGAAATCGTAAACCGTGAGTCGTGAAGCGTAAACGGTAGAAGAGAAGAAGAGAAAAAATAAAATTGTAACTCTACTGTTTGTTGATTTATTCCCAAAAATCAGATGCAATTTCCATAAGATTACCTTCCGGGTCAGCAATCATGGCAGAACGCATATTCCAGGGTTCGTTACGGGGAGCATAAATGGCTTCGGCGCCATCTTTAACAAACTGTTGGAACAAGGGGTCGACATTTTCCGGCGCTCCAACATTGATAGCCAACTCAAATATTCCATTTAGTCCTTTCGGAAAATTTGGTGTTTGGCCTAAAAGTTCGGGTAATTTATCACGTTCATACATCGCGAAACGAATACCTTCATGCTTAAATTCTGCGTAGGGACTCTCACCATTCCAGTCGGTTTCCAAACCCACCACATCCCGATAAAAATCTACCATCTGATGCAAATTCTTTACAAATAAACCAATCATATCAAATTTAATTTTCATTTTAGCCCTTTTTTTACCAGTCACCAGCTTGCCCTGCGTAGCCTTGGCAAAGCGGGATTTCTAGTTACCAGTTACTTTTTCATGATACGGTTCAATATGAATGGTTGCGTCAATGGATTTTTCTTTTAAAATGGCCTGTTCAATTTCTGTCACCCGGTCATGTGCTTCTTTAAGCGTAAAAGTTCCCGGAAGTTCAAGATGAAAGGTAAGTTCGGAATGGGTGCCGTAACGGTGCAAATGCACATGATGTACATTGGTTTTCATTTCCATCATATTATCACAGGTTTGGGAGAGGTATTCAAGCAATTCCGTATCCGGTGATTCGCCTAATAGCGGCTGAACACCCCGCCAGATGATCTGTCCCGCTACCCAGCCGATCATGACGGATACCAGTAAGGTAAGCACACCGTCAATCCACCACATATAGTTTCCAACAAAAATACCGACCAGAATGATAAGCGAGGAAATTGCGTCACTGCGGTGGTGCCAGGCATCAGCTTTAAGGGAGAGAAAACCGGTTTTACGGTGTCCCCAAAATGCGTACTGTGCCATCAATCCCTTTATAATGATAGAAGCTGAAGTTACAATAATAGCCACAGCTCCGTACTGTGCTTCCGTATGTTCCTGTAGCCGGTGAATACCCTCAATAAAGAAATCCACAGCAATAAATGCTAACAATAAACCTACCACAAGAGAAGCAATCAATTCCGCGCGCCCGTGTCCAAATGGATGCTCCTTGTCAGGTTTTTTTTTGGAAACACGTATTCCCACAATGATAACCAGTGAACTGATGGAATCGGACAGGGTGTGCCATGCGTCGGCGATCAGTGCCGCAGATGCGGAAACCATACCGGCCCACAATTTGACGCCGAACAAAAGAATATTAAAAACAAGAGACACACGGCCTTCCATCAATGCGTACATTTCAGGACTGCGATTTTTCACGGCATCTCCAGAATAGTATATTTATAGAATAAAGCCGAAAGATATGTTATATGTCCTTAAGAACAGCTTCTATGGCATCAATAAGTTCAGACTTGCGGAATGGTTTTCTAAGGTATCCGTTTACGCCCATTTTCTTGAGAGCATTGGTCTGCTTGTTGTTGGCAAATCCGGATGAAATCAAGACCCGTATATCCGGATCGATTTTTTTTAGTTCAGAATAAACTTGTACCCCGTCCATTTCCGGCATGATCACATCTAAAATGGTGGCGATAATATCTTCCTGGTTTTTCATATAGAGGTCAATAGCTTCTTTTCCGGACTTGGCTTCCAGTACCTTATAACCAAAATAGTGCAGAGATTTGGTCAGCATCATTCGAATTGATTCTTCGTCGTCGATAATAAGAATGGTACCGTTGCGAGTGGCTTTATTTGCCTGTTGTTTTTTTATATTCTTTATTTTTTTTGGCTTAAGTGCAGAAACGGGAAAGAAAATATTGAAAATACTGCCTTCACCGGGTGTACTTTCGGCATAGATGCTACCATTGTGGGCATTAATAGTTCCGTAAACGGAGGACAAGCCAAGACCGGTGCCTTTCCCGGCGGATTTGGTGGTAAAAAAGGGTTCAAATATCTTGGAAAGGACTTCTTTATCCATGCCGATTCCGGTATCGATGACATACAAAGCAATATAGTTCCCGGGTTTAATATCTACCGGGAACAGCGGAACATCATCTTCATAAATAGATATATTTTCTGTTTGAAATTCCAGGGTACCGCCCTTTGACATAGCGTCTTGCGCATTAAAACCCATATTCAGCAGTACATTTTGCAGTTGGGTGAATTCGCCCATAATATAGTGTTCTTCTGCCTTAAGATTATGCTTAATTATAATATGTTTTTGCAGGGTGTGTCGCAGCAGCTCAATGGAACTAAAAATAAGTTCATGGAGATCAATAGCAGTTGTTTGCTTGCTTTGCTTGCGTGAAAAGGTAAGTAGCTGGTTGGTCAGGGTTGCAGCCCGCCCACAGGTATCGGTAATATTTCTACAGTAATAACTCAATTCTTCGTCTTCTTCCAGTTCATCGGTAAGCAGTTCAGCGAACCCCAGAATGGTTGCCAGCATATTATTGAAATCGTGGGCAATACCACCGGTCAGTTGCCCCATAGCTTTAAGTTTTCGGGATTGAGCCAGAGTTTCTTCCTGCTGTTTAATAGTGTCCAACATTTTGTGTTCATTTGAAATATCAATACTAACACCGATGATCAGTTTTGGATTTCCTTTTTTATCCCTTTCAATTATCTGCATGGAGCAACGGAACCATTTGATAGTGCCATTTTTTTCTTTATGCCGGAATTCAAATTTACCGAAATTGGTTTTTTGTTTGAAAAAATGCTCAACTGCTTTGGTCAACAAGAGTAAATCTTCGGGATACACATGCTCATACCAGAGACTCAAGTTAAGATCATTAGAAGTGACATCAATATCATACAGATGCATCAGCTGGATATCCGGGACCCATTTTTTTTGTGGTAACTGAATGGTAAAAGTTCCAATTTTAGCAGCATCAAATGCGGTATTCAAGCGCTCCCGGTTTAAAATTAATTCCCGCTGCTGCTGGTGCAGTTCGGTAGTATCAGACAGCACCTCAATGACGTTAATAACGTCACCGTTATTATTATATACCGGTGTACTGGAAACACTCCATATCCTGTCTTTACCGTATGCTTTTTCAGTCTGTACGCGCTTCCCGGCCGCGATGGCGTCGCGGACCGAACAAGGAACGCATTCTTCATCTCGATCATGAAAGATGCGATAGCATTTTTTACCGATAATTTCATTCGCCGTCTGATATCCAACAAAGCGAGCTGCTGCATTGTTTGCCTGCACGATATTATGATTCAGATCAAACATCGCGATTCCCTCGCCCATAGCTTCAAGAATTGATGTTTGTTCTTGTTTCAGGTGTTCGCTCTGTTCCTTGAAGCTGATAAGCTCCGAGATATCCTGTACAATACCGCGGTAGGCAATGATGTGTCCGTTTTTATCCTTTTCATTGAATGCGTGAACACGCAAAGAATAGGTTAAATCGTCTACAATGACACGGAAGAAAGATGTTATTGGATAATCTGCCATCGTAAATTCTTCGTATTTATCTTTAAACATTTGCAGATCAGTGGGATGGACATATTTCAACAAGGTCTGTAACTCGAGAGTATTTTCTACTCCCCTAATAATATCGGAGATGTTTCCCTCAAAGCTGATAACGTTACTTTCGATATTCATTTCCCAGCTCATCATTTTTCCTGCTACCTGGGAATGTTCAAGAAGAATATTCCGTTCATTCAGCTTTTTAATCATTAGCTGTTGTTCGGTTACATCTTTTCCGAAACACTGATAAGCAGTAACATTGTTGTTTTTATCAAAAACACCCCGATAGGTCCATTGAATATAACGTATCTGACCGTCCCGGCTTATACTGGAAAATACCTTTGTATCGCTTTGATTTTTTAAGGTGATGTTGTCAAGGTGTCTGATAAAATCCAGTTCTTGCTGGTCGGGATAGAGCTTCAGAAGATTTTTTCCCAACAACTTCGAAAAATCATCCTTGAACCAAAACTGAAGAGCCTGGTTTATATACTCAAGTTCTTTTTCGTTGTTAAAACGACAGAACATAATAGGAGAATCTTCAAGTACAGAAGTCATGAGGGCGTGCTCACGGGTCATTTCCCGCTGCAATTGATACCGTTCAATATGGGTTTTCAATCGTGCCAGCAGCACCCGATCGTTGAAGGGCTTAGAAATATAATCATCACCGCCGACATCGAAACCCTTTTCGACGGCATCGACATCGGTACGTGCTGTCACAAAAATTACAGGGATTTGCCGGGTGTCTTTGTCGGCCTTCAAGCGGCGGCAGACTTCAAATCCGTCCATTTCAGACATCATGATATCCAACAACACAATATCCGGATGGTATTCTTTTGCCGTCTGCAGAGCTTCTTCACCGGATTGTGCAAGGAGAATATTATAACCTTGCCCCGTAGCAATAGATGTAAGTACCTGTAGGTTTGTAGCAGTATCATCTACGACAAGAAGGGTGATGTTTGAATTATCCATGCATATCCTTGAAATTATCTAATATCAAGTAAGTGTCCCCGGAACTGTATCTACGTTTACTATCAAATAAAAAATAAAACGAAAGTGCTACATTAACAACAGTTAATATAAGACTTTCCATTAATTAACTATATGTTAACAATGACTTATTATCCCGATATCTAATAAAAATGGATGCAAGTATTATAAAAAATGTTTTATCTTTAAGCCATGAATCAGGATCTTGTTGTTGAATATATCGGCCGTATTGATTATAGTGAGGCTTTTGAAAAGCAGCTACAGCTGCACTCCCAGCGTGTGCGGGGAGATATTTTCGATACCCTGCTACTGTTGGAACATCCACATGTTTATACT
>JAGLUM010000136.1 GCA_023134755.1 Fidelibacterota bacterium
GCTTTTCAGGAACAAACCGATGAAATTGGATGCGCATTGATAGGTCAAACTGATGATCTATGTCCCGCCGACAAGGTTTTGTACTCTCTGAGGGATGTTACCGCTACGGTACGCTCTATTCCTCTAATTTGCGGCTCTATTTTAAGTAAAAAGATTGCGGAAGGTGTAAACGGACTGGTGTTGGATGTGAAAACCGGCAATGGTGCTTTTATGGCCGAATATAAAATGTCGAAAAACCTTGCGGATCAACTGAAATATTTTGGCGAGGCTTACGGACTATCGGTTCGACCTGTTTTGACTGATATGAGCCAACCCCTCGGGAATAAGGTAGGGAACTGGTTAGAGGTGGAAGAATCACTGGATGTGTTGCAGGGCGGCGGGCCGGATGCTGTCCGGGAAATTACTCTGGTTTTGACTACTCAAATGCTTGCTTTAGCGGACCCCAAACGCTCTGAAGATGATATTCGCAGGGAATTGGAACAATTACTTGATAATGGAAGCGCCTATGCGGCTTTTCTCAAAATCGTTGAAAAACAAGGCGGTGATATCACTTACCTGGAACATCCGGAACGATATCCGTCCGCAGTGTACATAATTGATGTTAAAGCGCAGCGTGAAGGCACGATCTCAGAAATTAACACATATCAATTGGGCTTGGATGCAATTACGCTGGGAGCGGGAAGAAAGTCCATATCAGATACTATTGATCCCAAAGCCGGATTTGTTATACATAAACACATTGGCGATACGGTACATGTTGGTGATTGCATTGTAACCCTGCATACTGATAATAGGGATGCGGCAGATATTTTATCATCATCAATTGAAAATCGTTTTACATACTCAAAACACGCGGTATCACAACCCCCATATATCTATGAAATACGTTAGCATTATTCTCATTGTACTTTTGTCCGTTTTTTTATTTGCACAGGATGACACGATGGAATCCATGAGCATTGACTATGGTGCACACGATCTTTTGCAGACCGATAAAGCCTACACTAAACAGAATTATGTTCCTTTCGACTATTACGAAAATGTTATTGAACATGTACAGGCCGGTCATATTTTAGCAAAAAGGGGTAAGTTTGAATCAGCGATCCTGCGCTTTAATATGGCACTTGAATACGATTCAAGCTATGTATTTGCCAATAATGGTCTGGGAAACGCTTATTTGAAGCTCAACGACTTTAACAAAGCGGAATATTATTTCAAAAAGGCTATGCATTTTGGACCAACCTATGCCTTTCCGTATAATAATTTAGCTAATCTGTATATCATAGTGGGAAAACGCGAGGAGGCGCTGCCTTTATTATTTACTGCTTTAAAATTTGACCCGAATAGTTCATATGTATACTACAACATTGGAAATTTGTATTTGGCGGACGGTAAAATAGGAAGTGCCCAATCATACTATTTAAAAGCTCTTAGTCTGAATAAAGATTTTTGTAATGCGCGCTATAATTTAGCAGTAAGCTATCTGCGTCAGAAAAGGGGAGGGTTGGCAATTCCGGAGTATGAAAAAATTGTAAAAATTTGCCCGGGTCACAAGAAAGCAGTATTAAATCTTGCCGCGTATTATATCCGGGGCGGCCAGGTAGATAAAGCGCTTGTTTTATACCGTCAGACGGTTATAATAAACCCGCAGGTTGAAATATATCTTGCTATGGGACACGCATACCATAATGAAGGCTATTTCCAAAATGAAATAGAAGCCTACGAAATAGCCGTTCAACTTGACAGCACACATATTGATGCAAAATATTACCTGGCATTATCATATTATGAACAAGACATGCCATTTTCCTCACGCAATTTATGTCTGGATATACTTAAACAGGATCCTGGGAACGCAAAGGTTCTGGAATTATTGGATAAAACAGGCAGTTGATCTCCGGTTCTTTATATTATTTTAAATTGTATTTTCTAAATAATTCTTCCAATTATCTGTAAAAATCTTTACTTTAACAAGATTATTAACAGGATAAAAATGCCACAAGATAAAATTATAATCACCGGTGCAAGAGAACACAATCTTAAGAATATCAATGTTGAAATACCAAGGGATAAGTTGGTGGTTATCACTGGATTAAGTGGGAGCGGTAAATCATCTTTAGCCTTTGATACACTGTATGCCGAAGGGCAACGCCGCTATGTAGAATCCCTTTCATCCTATGCCCGCCAATTTTTAGGTATAATGGAAAAACCGGATATTGATAAAATTGAAGGTTTGTCGCCGGCTATTTCCATCGAACAAAAAACCACTCACCGGAACCCACGGTCAACTGTTGCGACCATAACGGAAGTCCATGATTATATGCGCCTGCTTTTTGCACGCATCGGGAAACCGCATTGTTTTATCTGCGGTAAACCGATCTCTAAGATGACAGTTCAGCAAATCGTGGATAGGGTGCTGCAGATGCCGGTGGGGATAAAAATCCAGGTACTGGCACCCGCCGTCAGGGAACGGAAAGGTGAATTCCGTGATTTTTTCAATCACCTGAAAAAAGAAGGCTTTCTTCGTGTACGTCTTGATGGGAAAATTCAGCTGCTGAGTCAGGTTGAGACACCTGAACGCAACAATAAACACAATATTGATGTTGTAATTGACCGGCTAGTGGTTGTTGAAGATATCAAACAGCGTTTAACAGAAAGCATTGAACTTGCCCTGAAATACGGCAACGGTAATGTTGTTATCTATGAAACGGCACAAAAAGAACAGCGTTACAGCGAGAATTTTGTCTGCCCGGATCATCCGCAGGTAAGCCTGGAAGAACTCACCCCGAGGATGTTTTCTTTTAATAGCCCGATCGGTGCCTGTCCGGCATGTAATGGATTGGGATATCAGATGGAATTCAGCCCGGACCTTGTTGTTCCGGATAAGTCTAAAAGTTTGCTAGAAGGAGCGCTTGTACCCATTGGTGAGCAACCCCGCGGAACGTATTACGGCAGTATATTAAAAGGATTGGCGAAAAAATATGATTTTAAATTCACAACTCCTTGGTACAAGCTTAGTAAGGATGTTCAGCAAGTGCTTTTATACGGTAGCGGCCGGGACAACCTTGTAATCGATTATCAGGGACGCTACTGGAGTGGAAAATATACCGGCGGCTGGGAAGGTGTGATCCCAAATATAAAACGGCGCTATCATCAAACTACAAGTTTAATGATGCGGGACAAAATAGAGAAATTTATTTCACAGCAGACCTGTCGCGTTTGCCGTGGGAGTCGCCTTAAACATATTTCAACCTCCGTTTTCATCAACGGGAAAAGCATCGACGATTTGGAAAGGATATCAATTAAAGAAACCCTGACTTTTATTAGATCATTACATTTAAGCAAAACAGAGAAAATTATTTCAGAACAGATCCTGAAAGAAATGAACCAGCGGCTTGGATTTTTACAAAACGTGGGATTGGGTTATTTAACTTTAAACCGCAATGCCGGAACCCTTTCAGGCGGTGAGGCACAGCGCATTCGATTAGCAACGCAAATCGGATCGCAGTTAATGGGTGTGATGTATATTCTTGATGAACCCAGTATTGGCCTGCACCAGCGGGATAATATTAAACTGCTTGAAACCTTAAAAGGATTGCGTGATTTGGGGAATACTATTATTGTAATTGAACATGATAAGGAAACCATGGAACATGCCGACTGGATCATTGATATCGGTCCCGGGGCGGGTATTCACGGTGGTGAGATCGTATGTGAAGGAACATACAAAGATATTATTGCCTGCAAACAATCACTTACCGGTCAGTACTTATCAGGCAAAAAACAGATAGCTATAACAGAAAAACGCCGGAAAGGCAATGGAAAGATACTTAAACTTTTCGGAGCGGAAGGAAATAATCTTAAATCTATTAATGTTGAAATTCCACTTGGAACGATGACCTCTATAACGGGCGTCAGCGGCTCCGGAAAAAGCAGTTTAATCAATGAGACCCTGACTCAAATATTGAGTCGCGATCTTATGCATGCCAAGGGAAGCCCCTTGAAATATGAACATGTAGAAGGTAAAAGGCATCTCGACAAGATCATCAATATCAATCAATCGCCTATTGGTCGCACACCGCGATCGAATCCCGCTACATATACAGGTATATTTACCAGCATAAGGGAATTATTTTCCTCGTTAAATGAATCAAAATTACGCGGATATCTACCGGGCCGTTTCA
>JAGLUM010000137.1 GCA_023134755.1 Fidelibacterota bacterium
TCTGATATCATATGTAATGACTTTAAAAAATCTGGAAAAGTATTCTATTTGAGATTGCCACATAGTAGAAGTAACAAAACCTCCATGAATGAATATAAAGGGATTCCCTTGTCCGTGGATCTCATAATATGTCATGATATCATTAGTTTTTATCTTTGGCATAGTTATTCTCGTGATAAGCAGCTCGTTGCCCTTAAACCCTAAACTCCTAAACCACTAAACGACTCAACGCCATAAGGCAGGCCGTCTCAGTACGCAAACGCCGATTGCTTAACAATACCGATTGGCAGGAATTCGTAATGGCTTGTGCAACTTCATCCGAATGAAAGCCGCCTTCCGGTCCAATCAGTACCATATAATTGTGTTGATCTGATCCTGCTTCCAAGGATGGATAGTCATCCTGATTATCACAAATATACATCGTTTCACTACGTTTTATTTGGATAAATTCGGAATACTGCATGGGCTCATGCAATATCGGGATACGGCTGCGGCCGCATTGTTTTACTGCGGATAAAATAATATTTTCGTTGCGTTCACGTTTTATACCTGTTTTTACGGTATAGCGGGTGATCAAAGGAAATATTTCATATACTCCCAATTCAACGGACTTTTCCAGCATGATTTCCCAATGTGAAGGTTTAATAATCCCAACTGCAAGAGAAACACGGTTTTGGGGTTCACCCCAAAGGGAGTAGGCATTAATGATCTTACAATTGGTGTCATTCTCGGCGATAGAAATGATCTTTGTTTCATAGGCCATACCGTCACCGTTGCTTCCCCAGATAATGTCACCGACTTTTTTTCGAAGGACCCGGCTCAGGTGATGATGTTCATCATGTTCAAAACGCAAAATATCCCGATTAATATTTTGCGAAAAGAAGAATTGTTCATGTGCCATTAGAAATACTTTCCATAATTCAATATCAGAGCAGCACCATTCCAGTTGGTTTTCAGTATTTCTTCATCCACGGCCTGATTAAAATAATTCAGTTCGTAGCCCAGCGCAACGGTAATTGAAGAATGTTTTTCCATCATAAAATCTATTCCAATATGAAAATGGGTGTAAAATCCGAAATGGTAAACAGCGTCCTGATAACGGCTAAAATTTGCCCATGGATCGTTATCAGTATCAATGGCAAGAACAGGTCCGGCCTGAATGGAAATATAAGGTGCAAATGTATTTGCCAGTTGATTAGTAAAAAAATGCTTTTTTAGAAACAAACCCGCTTTGGCAAAATCAAGATGGATGGTATTTATTCTATAGGTATAACCGGTATAGGGATCTGTCATGGTATATTCTTTGCCACTTGAAACAAAGGTCCAGTTTGCGTGCACACCGGCGTGAAAATTATTTATTAAGCGCCATTGCATTGTTCCGCCCAGACTCGATCCGTAATCGGTCATCCGAAGGTCAAGGCTGTTGATTTTTTTTACATTTCCCATAGATGTATAGGATGCGGCAAATAAAAACTGCAGACTAAATAGTAAAATAATACCCATACGTTTCATTATATATCTCCCCTTAGCTGTTCATAAATATATTTCATTCCAAACAACGTGAGTTCTTTATCAACATGCTGAATATATCGCGAATGAGGTGCGATAATTTCTGATAGCCCACCGGTAGCGATCACTGTAACAGCCTGTTTTTTCCATTCACGGCATATCCGTTGTATTAACCCGTCAATTTGATCAACGGTTCCCCACATTAAACCGGCTTGTAAACTTTCGTGGGTATATGTACCAATGATCTTTTTTGGAAAATCAAATTGTACCTGAGGTAAACGGGCTGCACGTTTAAATAAGTCCCGTCCCGCAGTTTCAAGTCCGGGCATAATAACCCCGCCCAGATATTCGCGCTTCTGGCTTACAACATCAAAGGTTGTGGCAGTACCCATATCCACAACAATTAACGGAGCATTATAACGTTCAAGTGCGGCGACCGCATTGCAAATACGGTCAGCACCAACTTCTGCAGGATCATCATAACGGATCGTCAGATCGATGGGAAGTAAATGATCAACAACAATGGGATCCGTATGAAATATTTGTTGTGATACGTCAGTAAAGGGCTGGGTAAGGCGTGGCACGACGGAAGAAATGACAACACCGCAAATCTCTGTACTGTTCATCCCGATCTGTTTTATCATACCTTGTACAAATGCAGTATACTCCTGCATGGACAGCAGGGGAGAGCTGGGAATAAGGATTTC
>JAGLUM010000138.1 GCA_023134755.1 Fidelibacterota bacterium
TTACCTGCAATATAATGTATTTCCTGAATTTTATCAAATTGTGTGAGTACTTTTCCCGTATCGCGCATTTTCGTCAGGTCGCGCAGAGATATCAGGACAAAAGCCAGTAAACCAAGGCCTAATATATTAGGTTCAAGTCGCGCTTCATAATCTTTAACAACACCGGCTTTTTCAAGTTTTTTAACGCGTTCAAAAATAGCGGACGCGGTCATGCCCATATTGCGGGCAATCTCAGCATTTGATGTTCTTGCATTCTTCTGTAAGATTTTCAAAATAACTTTATCTTTTTGGTCTAACATTTGATTTTCTCCAGTTAAACGTAAAATTAAATGATAATTTATAACCTTACAAGAAAAATAATTAATATTTTGGATTAATCGTAAAAAACGGAGGCTATTTAACCATAAAATGGCAACAATTTTAATTTTTCTATCCCATAAATTTCCCCATTTGTTGTTAGCGAAAAAATCAGATATTTTAATTTTACAGTAATTCCAGGGTTATGCCAGAAGCATCCCCCTGGGAAAATCCGGTTGAATCTTTTCGACCTCCCCAACCCCTCCGAAGGAGGGGCTCTGTGAAGCCTCCCCTTGGGGGAGGTTTGGAGGGGTCTCTTTCCCCTCAATTTCTGTTTTTTTAGGAATCATTCTTTCCGATATTTTTTAAACATAAAAAAAATACCGCCCCGACCCCGAAGGATCGGGGCGGGGCAGTATTTTATATGTTTTTCGGCTGTTGTATTAAAGTCCGATACCTAAACAAATGAGGTTTTCGGTTCCAAAATATTGAGCCGGACGGAATACATAATCAACACGAATGTTGGTTGTACCCACTTTGAATTTGACACCTGCGCCTAAGGTTAAACCATAGACGCTGTCGCCAAGTTCTGCACCAGCGGTTTTCAGCTGAAGTGCATAGCCTGCACGTACAAAGCCAACATCACTAAAGTTCAGCTCGGTACCAACACGCAAGTAATCGTTTTCACTGGTGGTATTTTGATAAACAGCACTAATCATCAACATATCCATGGGCTTATAGGATAATCCTATTTCCATGCTTGCCGGCAACTGATCAGAAGATGTGGGATGATAGAAATAATCATCATAGGTTTCTCCTCCCTTTGTTGCGGAAACTAGCATGGCAGTACCTGTGTACTGCATGTTTGAACCCATATTTCTAATGGCAAGACCCATAGATAAGCCTTTTACATCCATCAAGTCTTTGTACTGTAAACCAAAATCAAATGCGACAGCGGTTGCGCTTGCGCGCGGAATGCTTTCGTAAATGAATTTACCGGTTAAACCGACATTAATACG
>JAGLUM010000139.1 GCA_023134755.1 Fidelibacterota bacterium
TTTGAAACTATTCATCCTTTTCTTGACGGTAATGGAAGGATTGGAAGACTGTTAATCACCCTTTACCTTCTTTCCAGTAAAATGCTGGATGCGCCATTGTTATATATGTCGGAATTCTTCGAAAAAAACAAGTCCCTATATTACGACAACTTAACTCGCGTAAGGACTCACAATGATCTATTACAATGGATCCGTTTCTTTCTTACCGGAATCATACAAACCTCAGAATTGGCTTGTGAAACACTAAAAAAGATCATTGATTTGAAAAACAAGATCGAAAAAGAGAATATAATAAATATGGGCAAAAGGGCTTTTGTGGCTATGAGTTTTTTACACGCTCTTTTTAAAAAACCCGTTGTTACCGTTAAAGATGTCCAAGTTATGACAGGTCTTTCTAATATGGCCGCCTATAACCTTGTTGACGTTTTTGTTAGTAAAGAAATTTTAAATGAAATAACAGGATACCGAAGAAATCGAATATATATTTTTCGTGATTATGTTAAAATGTTTTAATCTAAACTATTAAACCTCTCCTACGCCGAGGCTTCGGAGAGTAAACCTTAAACCCTTAAACTTTTAAACTATTATGCTTACTCCCCGAAAAGCCCTGAAAAAAGCCTTTCTCAAGATCAAACCGCATCGCGATGAGATCGAGGACTTTAAAACAAATCTTCTGCAACTGATCGATCGTAGTAATGAGACAGAATCCGAGGAGTTCCATAAAAATCTGGTGCAGGATTTTCTCAAGAAGATCTACTACGATCCGGATCATTTTATCAATACCAAGGATCGCAAGGATCTGGTCATTCATAAAGGGAAAACAGCGGATACACCCGTTGCTGTGATCATTGAGGCAAAACGACCCACGAACAAACATGAAATGCCAGGCAAAGATGATCTCAATGTCAAAGGCTTTCATGAACTTTTGCTGTATTATCTCGATGAACGCGTTACCTTAAAGAACGAACATATCACGCACCTTATTATTAACAATATCAATGAATGGTTTATTTTCGACAGCCATGTCTTTGATAAACTTTTTTATCAAAATAAATTACTTCTCGCTCTGTACAAAGATTATAAAATTGACAGTCTTTCCGGAAAGGGTACGGATTACTTTTACAATAAGAT
>JAGLUM010000014.1 GCA_023134755.1 Fidelibacterota bacterium
AAATAAATAAGGTACTGCACAATATAATATAAACACCGTAATACCTGTACGGCTCTATTGAATAGCTTATTTGAAAGTAGTTCCACAAAAAACTTAATATACTACAAAATTTCTGAGATTATATCATCGGGAAAAGGGAAAATTATTATTGCTTTTTGAAGGCCTGAATAATTTCCTGATATTTTGGTAGCACAATGGTATCGATGATCTGTTCCCAGGATTGATAGATTGTCTGTTGCGCCCCCAGGCCAGCCTCTCTGGCGCGTTCGGGATGGGCGGCAATTTCCAAAATTACCGCAGCCAGGCTATCAGACGTATTATCACAGAGAAAACCATTTTTACCATCCACAACCCCTTCAGCGGCATTGCTGTGCTTTACCACAATAAAAGGAGTTTTTACTGCAGCAGCTTCGCGGGTAACAATAGGCGCATTATCATAAATAGAAGGAAACAAAAAAAGATCTGCACGCGCAAAAATACTTTTGAGTTCGTCTCTATCAAGAATTTTGCCAAGAAAACGCACATGATCTGTAAGTTTGTAGCTCCGGACCATATGTTCAAAACGTTCTTTTGATTTTCCTTCACCGACAAATAGCATTGTAAAATTAATATGTGCCGCTTTTACCATTTTCAGTGATTCAATGATCATTTCGATATTTTTTTGCCGTATCAATTGTCCAACGAAAAGAAACACCATTTCATCCGGATCAAGCCTGTATTTTTTCTCAGTTGTCTGCATTAATATATCTAAATTGTGAGGTATCTCAAAATCTGTACCGTTGGGAACGACATCGACCCGACCCTTATATCCATAGGATATCAATGTTTCTTTTGTACTTTCATTTACAGCCCAGACAGCATCGGCATAGTTAAAAAAGTCCACAACGAGGTGTGTCATCATCCAGGAAATAGCATTAGAACGGGTTACTTCCCTGAAATCGTCATAGAATTTTGAATGAAAGGTTGCCACTAGAGGTATGTCTTTCTGGCGGGCAAATTGCAGGGCAAGATTGCCGGAAGTAAAGGGACTTTGCGCGTGCACCAAATCTACCTGGAGAGAATTCAGTTTTTTCCACAACCTGGGATTATGTGCGCCCACCCCCAGACGGTAGGGCTTTCTCAAAACCAGAGGAATTGACGGATAGCGCAGAACGGGAAAAATTTCATCATCAACATACCCGGGATATTCAGGTGTTACCACATAGCTTTTCCCATATTTTTTCTTTATCCAATAAGCATAATTTTTGGTCACGTTTCCAACGCCATCTACAACCGGAGAAAATGACTCATTAAACTGAATAACATTAAGTTTCATTTTTTAATCTCCTAATAACAAAAAATATTCAGAAGTTTCACCACCCATATAATAATCAGGTTTTAGCATATTTCAAATACGGAATAATGATATCATTTTTCGGTGTATCCGTACCGTCATAAGTAATGTTTAGTACCGGTACACCGGTAATCTCTTCGATATCTTTACTCATAGCTTCTGTGATAAGCGCGGGGCAGCAAAATGCAGGATTCGTCTGTACAAACAGAGAAATATCAGGATGCTCTCTCATAATACTGAAAATTTTCAAAATACTTTCGTAGCTTTCTCCATCATGTTCAATGCGGACATTAAATTGTGCCAGCTCCTCTTCTGCTTGCGGATTCCTTGCGGAAATTGAAGCACCAATATATTTGCTGAAATAATTGTGGTATCTTCTTTCAAGCAGTCTCATGGCGGCAAGCAGAGATTTATAAATGACCAGATCCGATACACGTAATTCCTTAATCCATTTCTTAAAATAGGCACCTATAATGATTTTTGCGTAATCGTTATAAGGAGTAATGACAACCTCTCCACCGGCATCCTCAATAACCTTAATAAGATTCTGGTTCATCACCTCATTATCCCGGACATAGATATCACCAAAAATAGCAACCTTAGGACGTGTTGTTTTGCGGATCTCGATAGTATCTATTTTACTAATGACCGTTTTAACCGCATCTATATAATGTATATTACCAAGAAATGCCGATTTAAAAATATTGAGGCACTCACCAAGCACACGATCAGTCTCACCTTTTCGGATTTCATAGGGGCGGATCATGCAACCGATTTTCTTTAAGTTGCCTCCAAACATATAGGCAAAATAGGTTTTAACAGAAACAATCGGACTGATGTCATCCATAGCCAATTTTCCACTGTAGACACTGGCTTGTCCTATGCCGTTGCCCCCATCATCGTTGTTTATCAGGGTTTTTATATAGGGGGAATACAGGGGGATATTACAAGCCCAGCCGCCACGGATCATCCAAAGTGTCGTGTCTGCGGGATTAAGCTTATATTTCTTGATATATGCCAAAAACTCATGAGCAATAGCATTAACCGGAATACATTGACCAGTGTTCATTTTCATACTTTCTGCAATCAAGCCGGGTGTTTCTTCCAACGCGCGCGCATCTATACCCGCGGCCTGAAGATTGGCAGCGATAAGGGGAATAACCATTGAATCCCAATTGGGAAGAAGCAGAATTTTTCCTTTAAAATCGTGTTGTATTTCCGGAGAAATGGTATATTTTTTAACCGGAGTTTTTTTAGCTTTTGATGCCTTCAAATGATTGCGAAACGCACGGACCCCGGCTTCAATACGCGTCTCGTATCCCACATTTGAATCATGTTCATCCAATTGTAAAATCAAATAAGGTTTTTCATGCGCGTCCATGATACGTTTAAAATATTCCATAGCAAAAGAGTCCGGAGCGCATTTAAATGAAGTTATAAAAACCGGGTACAATCCTTTTGTTTGTGTACACAAATCAGCAGCCTCTAAGATGGCGGCCGGATAGGCCCAGTGAAACTGATCCAGCAACACTTCCATATCCCGATCCATCGAAGCCGGAGGCAGTGAATCGGTAAAAAAGGTTTCTATGCCGAGCTGGGCAAAATAATTGGGGATACCATTGTTCATAGAATCTAGTAAAACAGTATAGGGCCGGCCTAAAAGCGCCACCTTGATCTCTCCGTCGCCAGGAGGTGTATAAAGTGTTTTCAGTTCTTGTTTTATGTTACGATAATAGGTCAATGCTTCATCATATGCCCTGTTAATATCAAGCAATGTATATTTCCCCGGAAAAGCTCTAAATATAGATTTAACCAGCTCTGCCTTCGTTAATAACGTATTTTGCCGATGATTAATAATTGGCCGCATGCTTTTAATGCGAACACCGTCTTCTTTCATCAGGGAAGTGATAACTGTGCTAAACTGAGTGTAATAACAATATTTACGCATCCGTTGTGGATTGGCCTCATCCCTTTTATCCTCAAAATGAACCGGCAAAAAGATAATATCGCATTGTTTTATTAGTGATTTTACATGGCCATGAAATGCAGTCATGGGCGCACAAAATTCCGCCCCGGTACATTTTTTCCCGATAGCAAGAACATCTTCATTCAGCTCAGTAGAAACCGTGCGCATACCCAGGGAATGAAAGAACTTTTTCCAAAGCGGGAGTTCTTCGAAAATTTGCAGACCCGCGGGAATCCCAATGCGCGGTTCAGGATTACTGATC
>JAGLUM010000140.1 GCA_023134755.1 Fidelibacterota bacterium
TGGCTATTATCATTTTGGCGGGATATGGCATAAAAGCGGCTATTGAACAGGCGAAAGAAAAAAACTGGAAACTGTTTGCCTATACCTTTGGCGGCGCATCGGTCATTTTACTGCTTATTCTGTTGTTCAGCGGCGGATTTGCTTATGCCCGCGCAGGAGAAGCGGCACGTTATGGCGCGCAATCCATGGAAATTATAAAGTCTATCCGCAAAGAATTCTTACAAATTGACACACTAAAAGCTTTGTTTTTTACCCTTGCAAGCGGTGGACTTTTGATTGCCTTTACATTTAAAAAGATTAAGTCCGTTCCCACATATATTCTGCTTGGCCTTCTTGTTGCTGTTGAACTTTTCGGGGTGACCAACCGGGCTTATAAAAATATGCCGCTTGGCAATCCAACTACTATGGAGCGCCGCGAATTTCGCCAGTCGGATATTTCCCGTTTTCTCAGACAGCAACCAGTAAATGCGCGGGCTTTTGTTCTGGGAGAGGACAGTAATTATTACAGTTATTTTTATCCCACCATAAGTGGGTACAGCGCGATCAAACTTCAGACTATTCAGGATCTCCGTGGACATTGTCTTTATGTTAATAACGGATTGAACTGGAATATTATAAATATGTTAGGTGGACGGTATATTATTTCGCCCGGACGACTGAACGAACCCTTTTTACGGGGAGTGGCAAGCGATGAGGCGCGAAAAGAAATATTATATATCAATTCCAACGCTCTTCCTAAAGCATGGTTTGTCAATAAAAGCAAATCTTTTCCGGTATTTAAAGACATGCTTCTTTACATGAATACCGCGTATTTTAATCCTGCAGAGGAAGCCCTGTTGCTTGAAAAAACGGCAAGTAATGAAATACAGTATAGCGCTGAAGGGACAATTCAGGTACTGGAAAATATTCCCAATACCATTCGTTACGCAGTACAGACCGATAAACCGCAATTTGTAATCTTTTCGGAAATGTATTATCCCGAAGGATGGACATTAACAAAAGACGGTGAAGAAATAAAGATCATTCAAAGCAATTATGCCCTGCGAGGCGCTGAAATTCCGGCAGGTAATTATACTTTGACGATGAATTTTCACCCGAGTTCATATTACGCTGGCATGAAAATTGTCTGGATTGGGGATATTCTCATGATATTTCTCATTGTAGGCGTACTGATAATTACCCGCCGTAGCAGCATATTTGTAAAAAAAAAGTAATTTGTCCATGAAAGCAAAAAACGTATTATTTATCGCGCATACGTTTAGCTCATTTGTGCTAAGGGATGTGGAAATTCTTGAAAAAAAATATCATGTTAAGCAATTTACATATCACGGGAAAAACGACATACTAAGTAATTTTACCAGTCAGATCGCTTTGAAATTCTGGCTGTTGCGACACATAGGTTCAGCACACGCGATATATATATGGTTTGCCGATTATCACGCTTTTTTACCTGTATTATTCGGAAAAATATGGAAAAAGAAGGTGATACTTGTTGAAGGCGGGTACGATACCGCTAATGTTCCGGAAATTCATTACGGATCGCACTATAAGCGACTTCGCAGTTTTTGCAGTACCTATGCAATGAATCACGCAACATTAAATCTCCCTGTAAGCGACACCTTGGTTCCTGAAATTAAAGAAAGAGCACCGCATGCTGTTATTCGACGTCTGTATACCGGATATGATGCAGATGTATTTACGCCCGGAGCAAAAAAAGAAAAAATTGTTTTAACAGTTGCCGGAGGTAATACCCTGCAGCGTATCCGTTTAAAAGGCGTGGATATATTTGTCCAGGTCGCCCAAAATATGCCCGAATACCGATTTATTATTGTGGGTATTGGAGAAAAAGGGAAAAACCATTTAGGACCGCTTCCGGAAAATGTGTCTATTATTGGAAAGATGCCACAGGAAGAACTAATCGCTTATTATCAGAAAGCATCAATTTATGCACAATTTTCAATGCGCGAAGGTTTGCCAAATGTTGTATGCGAATCCATGCTGTGCGGCTGCGTACCGGTTGGATTTGATGCTGGCGGCACATCCATTGCTATAGGTGATGCGGGATACATCATTAAAGAAAAAACAGTTGAAAACGCGGTTGTAGCTATTCGGGCAGCCATGAACTGTGTTGACGAACTGGGCCCCCAAGCCCGTGAACGGATTATTCGTAAGTTTCCACAGCAGTTGCGCGAAAACACATTATTACAAATCATGGAAGCCCCAAAAAATTCCATGAAACAATCATAATCAACAAACAGATATTTGCCATGAAAATACACAAGCTATGAAAAAAGCACTCATTATTACATACTACTGGCCACCGGCCGGAGGACCTGGAGTTCAGCGAATACTGAACATAGTCAAACATCTGCCCGAAAACGGCTGGCAGCCGATCATTCTAACAGTAAAACAACCAAGTGCACCCGCACATGACGAAAGTTTGATATCCCAAATCCCCAAAAATTGCATTGTTTACAGAACCAGCACACGCGAACCCTTTGCGATATATAAAAAAATGACCGGCAGAAAATCCAGCGAAGCAATTCCCAAAAATATTACTATAGACAGTACATCAATATCATTTACCGAGCGCCTATCCCGCTGGATCCGGGCAAACTGCTTTATTCCGGATGCCCGCATAGGATGGAAAAAGCATCTTATCCGAAAAGGATTGAAAATAATTAAAATAGAAAAACCCGATATAATATTTAGTACCTCGCCACCGCATTCACTGCAGCTGGGTGCAATGGCGCTTGCACAGAAAAGCGGTATTCCCTGGATAACGGATTTTCGGGATCCCTGGACAGAGGCTTACTGGGAAATGCAGATGCCGAAAACTATCCGAAGTAAAAACAAAAACAAACAGTATGAACATAAAGTACTACATGTAGCCGACCATATTACAACTGTAGGCAGTGGCATGAAAACATTGTTTTGCAACAAAACGCCCACTCCGGTCAGTGTGGTATATAACGGTTTTCGGGATATTGTATACGATACACTTCCAACGGAAGCGTACGAAATTGTACATCTTGGTAATCTAAGCGCTATGCAGCCTCTTGATGAACTGATACAAGCAATTGAAATATTGCCATCCGATGTAAAAAATAAAATACGGCTAGTATTTGTCGGGTCCGTTGATCCCCACCACAAAAACACGCTAAAGCTCCATCCACAAATCCCAGTGAATTACCATGATTTTATGCCCTATGATAAAATGCTTGCAATTGCACGACGGGCTGCAATGTTTTATATTCCCCGGCTGCAAAGCAATTATTCAAAGGGGCTGATCACCGCTAAGCTCTTTGATTATCTTGCATTGAGACGGCCCATTCTGGCTTTCACGGAATCCGGCAGTGATATGGCAGATATTTTAGAGCAAACTCAAAGCGGCAAGGCCTTTACCTCGAATCAACAGCGCGAAGCAGCTGACTATATTTCATATTATGTCCATAAATGGGAAACAGAGGGACAAACCACCCTCAAGAACCAATCCCGGACATCTTCATATTCTACGCAGGCAAATGTGATGTTACTGGTAAAACAATTTGATTCTCTTCTTTTGCCGAAATAAAAAGATTCATTAATAAATATGCATTATTTTTTATGGTTAATGTTTACCTGTAAAACAAATGTTTTGAAAATAATAAAATTCATTTTTTGCCATCACTTTCTACGATTTAACTTTATTTATCTGTAGTGATGCCTCAAATGAATTCAAAGATACGTGTATTATTATATAGGATTTTTGCATTTGAACATACACGATAGGAATGTATTAATTGCCGCGTACATTCCACACTTTTTGCCTTATTGGGGGCTATTTTTTTGCTCCTAACATGGTTTTTTTGAGTGTTTGAGGTGTTTTTTACAGAATAACGCAAAAAATACTTGTGAATATTTGATATTTTACCTAAAATTCGTGGTGCTATAAAGAAAATAAACGTGATAAAAAAAATTAGAAAAAAATAGAAGATAGCTAAAGTTAATAACTTATAAGGAGGTTATTTATGAAGAAGCTTGTTGTAGCCGTATTAGCTATTCTTATGATTTTACCAATCTG
>JAGLUM010000141.1 GCA_023134755.1 Fidelibacterota bacterium
TCGTGGAGCGGCGGGTGTCGCTATTGACTATTCGGTTTCCGGGAATAATTTATATGCTCTTGGACATACTTATACACGCCAGTAAACGCAAGTTTATTTTTTTATCCATCCCCTCCGTAAATTAATATATTGTTACAATCAACTGTTACTTCAACTAAAAATAGATAGCGAATCCTTGAAAAAAATCGTAAATTACCAGTTGATGGTGACTTTTATTATATGAGATCAGAAATTGTAAATCCGGAACTTGGGGAACTTGAAGAGGAGTTGGAATTTTCGCTTCGTCCCAAGACATTGGATGAATTTATTGGTCAGAAAAAGCTCATTGAAAACCTGAAAATTTATATTGAAGCCGCAAAAAAACGGGGCGAACCACTGGATCATGTACTGCTTTTTGGTCCTCCCGGATTGGGAAAAACCACCTTGGCAAATATTATAGCAGCAGAACTCGGATCGAATATCAGGATCTCGTCCGGCCCTATTTTAGAGCGTGCAGGTGATCTCGCGGGAATCCTCACCAACTTGGATAGCGGTGACGTTTTGTTTGTTGATGAAGTCCACCGCATGAACCGGGTTGTAGAGGAATATCTCTATTCCGCGATGGAAGATTTTCGCATTGATATCATAATCGATAAAGGGCCCAGCGCGCGCAGCATTCAATTAAATCTTGAAGGATTTACTCTCGTGGGTGCAACAACACGAGCAGGATTACTAACATCACCAATACGTGACCGTTTTGGTATCACCTTGCGGTTGGACAACTATACTCACAAGGAATTGATTCGCATTGTGATACGTTCCGCAGATATACTAAAGATCAAGATCACTCCGGATGGCGCCAAGGAACTGGGGAAACGATCCCGCGGTACTCCCCGCATTGTAAATCGGCTTCTAAAGCGTTGCCGTGATTATGCGGAAGTAAAATGTGACGGGGTCATCACCAAGGAAGTTGCAAATGATGCCCTGTTTATGCTAGAAGTGGATGAAATTGGATTGGATAGTATGGACCGCCGTATTCTCTTAACACTGGTTAATCACTTTGCAGGCGGCCCGGTTGGTTTGCAAAACCTTGCGGTAGCGATTGGGGAAGAATCTGAAACCATTGAAGAAGTATATGAACCATTTTTAATACAAGAAGGTTTTTTGCAGCGTACTGCAAGGGGGCGTATTGCACTTGACAGGACATACAAACACCTGCATTTAAAAAAACGTAAACCTAATTCCCAGGGGAGTTTATTCTATGACGAAGTTTGAGATTTTTAACACACAACCTAAAGCATTACGCTTATCTGATTTTGATTATGAATTGCCGAAAGAATTGGTTGCGCAATATCCGAGTGATAAACGGGGTGATGACCGTCTAATGGTGGTGAATCGTAAAAAAGGAACTTTTACCCATCATCCTTTTTCCGATATCAAAAAATTTTTAAACCCTACAGATTGCTTAGCCTATAATAATACCAAGGTATTTCCGGCCCGCTTATTTGCATATAAAGATAAAACCGATTCTGAAGTAGAGGTTTTTTTACTACGGGAACTGGAAGATCAGATTTGGGAAGTATTAGTGAAACCAGCGCGTAAAGTACGTATCGGCAATAAACTGCGTTTCACTGATAATATCTATGCCGATGTTATAGATAATACCATATCCGGTGGACGTGTGATACGGTATAATTGCTCCAAACCTACTTTTATGAAATATGTTATGGCAAACGGGAGATCGCCTCTGCCGCCTTATATCAAACGCGAAAGCGAAGAAATTGATAAAGTACGCTATCAAACTATTTTTGCAAAAGAACTGGGAGCAGTTGCCGCACCTACTGCCGGTCTGCATTTCACAGAAAAGATGTTTAAGGATATTGAGAAAAAAGGCATCAAATTAGCACCAATTACACTGCACATTGGATTGGGAACATTTAGGCCGGTTCAAGTAGAAGACCTTCGCCGCCATCAAATGGATTCTGAATATTTTAACATTTATAAAAAAACAGCAAATATCATCAATGCAACAAAACAAAACGGTGGCCGAGTTGTAGCGGTAGGTACTTCCACGGTGCGTGCACTGGAATCCTCATTGATTTCCGGTACTAATGTTAATCCTAAAAATACATGGACAGATAAATTTATTTATCCGCCGTATATCTTTCAGGTTGTAGATGCTCTCATTACCAATTTCCATCAGCCCAAATCTACTCTTATCATGATGGTGTCCGCTTTTGCAAGTCATAATTTAATTCTGGATGCTTATGCAGAAGCAATAAAAGAGAAGTATAATTTCTACTCTTATGGCGACGCGATGATGATAATCTAGGAAAGAAACAAGATTAAAGTAAAAAGATAAAAGAGCGGCATGTCTTCGGATGTGCCGTTTTTAATTTTAAGTCGATAAGTCGAGGAGTTTAGAAAGACTTTCCAGCTTGACTCCCGGAGCGTAGTCATAAAAAACTTGCCTCAAGTTTTTTACACAATTATTACACCTATATTTTGATAATTCCTTTTATTTATGCTGTTCTTTTAAAAACTTGCCTCAAGTTTTTTTTAGCATTCTGTGTTTATTATCACATTATTTTCGCTAAAATGTTAAAAATACATCAAAAAAACTTGACTCAAGATTTCTTCGACTCACGGTTTACGACTTACGACTCACGACAAGAATCTTTGCATAATTTTTATAAAAAGCGTATAATAGAACATGACACGATCTACAAATCATCTGGCTGTTATTATTCCTGCTTCAGGCTCTGGGAAGCGCATGAAACATTCTGTTCCCAAACCGCTGATCCCGCTGGGAAATATGAGCATTCTTGAAAGGACTATCCGCCGGTTTTTTGATATTCAAGTACATGAAATGATATTGTCAGTTTCAGAAAACATTAAGGGAGATGTTGAAACGATCTGTAGCCAATTAAATTCTCCGTTTCCAATTCGCATTGTTCTGGGCGGAGCGCAACGGCAGGATTCCGTATGGAATGCACTTCAGGTGCTGGATGATAACAGCAATGTAGTGGCTATCCATGATGCAGCCAGGCCCTTTTTCAATCCGGAAATAATATCGGATGCCTATCCATTGTTAGACCGTCATGCGGGTGTGATCGCCGCGATTCCGGCAACCTATACAATGAAGCAGGTAGTGGAAAATGTGGTGGAAAGGACTCTTCCCCGGGAAACGTTATGGCAAATCAATACACCGCAGATTTTTCATCGTGATCTTTTATTGCATGCTTACCGTGAAGCAAATAAAATTGGATTTTATGGTACCGATGATGCTATGTTGCTTGAACAATTGGGTGAATCCATTGCCGTAATCCAAGATACAGCCAAAAATATGAAAATTACTACTCCGGTCGATTTGCTTATTGCAGAAAAAATCGTAAAAGAACAATAAAAGGGAAAATATGTACCGAATCGGACAAGGATATGATGTACATCAATTGGTTAACAACCGAAAGTTAATGCTGGGCGGTGTAGAAATATCCCATACGAAAGGGTTATTGGGACACAGCGATGCCGATGTGCTCCTGCATGCCGTAATGGATGCGCTACTGGGTGCTGCAGCCATGGGAGATATAGGGAGTCATTTTCCTGATACTGATGTGGTTTATAAAGGAGCAGACAGTCTACAATTGCTTCGAAATGTATATGAACTTCTTTGTGATGCCGGTGTTACAATTGTTAATATCGATGCCACACTTATTCTTCAAAATCCCCGGGTTGCACCTTACATCGAAACCATGCGAAAAAATATAGCATCTGCCATACAAACCGATATTTCCCGTGTATCCGTGAAAGCGACGACCGAAGAGCATCTCGGGTTTACGGGACGCGAAGAGGGTATTGCGGCATTGGCAATCGCCATGATATCGTGTGAATAAATATGGAATTCTTTCAATCTGTTTTAGATCTTTTTGCCAATCTTCAACCTGTTCATTACATCCTTCTTGTTTTAGCAGCATATATTATCGAAAGCTTTTTTCCTCCCATACCGGGTGATACCATTCTGGTATTTGTGACCGCTCTTTTTTGTTTAAACCATGGTAATACCAATTTTATATGGCTATATATTGGCAGTGTCGCCGGAGCTGTTCTTGGGTTTATGCTGATGGCATACCTGGGACGTCATTTTGGGAAACAATTTTTTATTGAACATCATTATGCCTATGGCTTCAGTAGTTTTTTTAAAAAGGCAGAGCAGTACTTCAGCCGGCGGGGTGCGAAAGTTATTCTATGGCACCGTCTGTTCTTCGGGATGAGGCCGGTTATCGGTCTGGTAGCCGGAATGTCGAATATTCGCTGGTATGTAACCCTTGGACTTGTAACCCTTTCCGCAGTCATATTTAATGCAGCTTTTATGTTATTAGGATACATACTGGGAGAAAATTGGTCCTTAATTGAGTCAATTTTGCGTAAATATACTGTCTTTACAATTCTTATTTCTATCTGCGTGATTGTGTTCATTATCTGGAAATGGGTGAAAAGAAAAAAAAAAGATACGAATTCCCTTTAAAACAACAATTCTCCTAGTTTCAAGCAAAGAAGAAATTAGTTCAATCAAATATCACATTGCAAATTCATATTAACTCCTTAAATTATCAAGATTGGATAGGAATTAAACCCAAAGGAGAAATAATGACCGTTATCACACGTTTTGCACCCAGTCCAACCGGCTTAGTACATGTTGGCAGTCACCGGACTGCACTATATAATTATATATTTACCCGCCAGCAGGGTGGAAAATTTATTTTACGTGTGGAAGACACAGATCAAAACCGTTATGTAGAAGGGGCGATTGAAAATCTCTTATTATCTCTTGAGAAACTGGGAATTGATTATGATGCCGGTCCCGGAAAAGAGGATGAAAATGGTCCTTATTTCCAGAGCAAACGCAACGATATTTACAAAAAAGAAGTTCAAAAATTGTTAGATGCCAGGTATGCATATCGTTGTTTCTGCAGTATGGAAATGCTTGAAGCGGCCAGGAAAGAACAAATTGAAAAACATATTCCCACCGGTTATAACGGAAAATGCAGGAATATTCCCCAAGAAGAATCTGATAAGCGTGCTGAAACTGAAGATTTTGTTATTCGCTTAAAGACGCCGCAAGAAGGAGTATGTGCTTTTCATGATATTGTTCGCGGTGATGTCCAGATCTCATGGTCGCAGGTGGATGATCAGGTACTTGTGAAATCCGACGGATTTCCCACTTACCATCTTGCGAATGTTGTGGATGACCATTATATGGATGTAACACACATTATTCGCGGAGAAGAGTGGTTACCCTCTGTACCGAAACATTTATTTTTATATGATTGTTTCGGTTGGGAACCTCCACGCATGGTACATCTTCCTTTATTGTTAAATGCTGATAAATCAAAATTATCCAAAAGGCAGGGCGATGTGGCAGTGGAAGATTATCTTAAGAAGGGCTATGTTCCGGAAGCATTAAATAATTTTCTCGCACTTTTGGGCTGGAATCCCGGTGGAAAAAATGAAATATATTCTATGGAAGAACTTATCACCGCATTTGATATTAATAAAATTAACAAAGCCGGAGCTGTTTTTGATGTTCAAAAATTAAATTGGATGAACGGCCAATATATAAAAAATATGGATACAGCAAAATACCTGAAAGAAGCCCGAAAATGGCTGGGTAATACAAAGGTTAACGAATCAAAACTGGATACTGCTCTCATGGCGGTAAAGACATCATTAACTACTTTTCAGGATATCCCGGATAAACTGGTCGTATTTACCGAAGACCCGGTAATCCCCGGTGAAGAAGCAAAGGAAATGCTGGCACTAGATTCAACCCGTACAGTTTTTACTTCCTATGTGGAAAAAGTCAGCACCCTGGATATACTGACTGTTGATAGCTTTAAAACGGTCATGAAGGCTATTCAAACAGAAACCGGTGTAAAAGGGAAGTTGCTTTGGATGCCTGTTCGCATTGGTTTAACCGGCGAAATGCACGGACCTGAATTGGGATATATTGCTGAATATCTTGGGAAAAATGAGAATCTGAGAAGGATTCAAAACAATTAAATCAATAAAAATACTATTAGAAAATATTTATGACCAAACTCATCTCACATGCTAAAATCAATCTTGGTCTCCGCATTCTGGGACGTCGTCGGGAAGACGGTTATCATTTATTGGAAACCATTTTTCAAGAAATAGATTTCGCTGATGAGATCATAGTTCATTACAAGAAACAAACCAGACCATCATCTGCTTTATTTCGCGCCCCCGTTAAACAAAATAATTTTGCCGGCAATCGATTTACGCTTGTATGTGACCATCCTGATATTCC
>JAGLUM010000142.1 GCA_023134755.1 Fidelibacterota bacterium
GCATTGCGCATTATGCAAAATTATCCGAAACAATACATTAGTTTTTTCATTGATGTTCCGGACATGGATGTGTTAGAAACCCGGTTACGGAAACGCGCTACCGAATCGGAAGCACACATTCAAAAGCGTTTATCCCGCATTCCGGTAGAACGGAAAGAAAAAGAAAAGTTTGACTATGTTATAATAAATGATAAATTAAAAGTTGCGATCAATAAGATCGAAACGATCATTATAAAAAAACTAGAGGCAACCAGATGAAAAAAGATTTTAGATTTAAGGGTGAACGTCCCGACGATATGTTTGAAGCGATTACCGTCATGGCGAAACGCGCCCATCAGATCAATCAAAAACGCAGTGAAGATTATCCTAATCCAAAGATGATCGACCCTGATAATACCGAAGAATTTGATAGTGATGTCGATTTTGACGCCATGGAAAAACCGGCTTCCATCGCTATGAAAGAGTATGAAAAGGGTGAAATAAAATTCGAATACGAGAGTGAAGAAGAAATCGAAGAAAACCCTGAAACAGAAGAATAATGCATGTCTGCGCTTAAGGGCAAATCTATTGTGCTCGGACTTAGCGGAGGAATTGCAATTTACAAAAGCGCTTCCCTGTTACGCCGTCTGACACATGATTACGCATGCGATGTTACCGTCGTTATGACCAAATCTGCGCAGGCATTTATGACATCCTTGATCTTTGAGACTTTTTCCGGCAAGGAAGTCATTACAGATATGTTTGAATCTGAGAAAGATATTGTCGGAACCCGCCATATTGACCTGATCCAAAATGCGGATTTGCTTGCAGTTATTCCTGCCACAGCTAATATCCTGGGCAAGATCTCTGCCGGAATTGCCGACGATGCACTCAGTACCATGCTACTGGTAGCAAAACCTGAGAAAATTGTTCTTGCGCCCGCAATGAACAAAAACATGTACACAAATCCCCATGTACAGCGAAATTTACAACAACTTCGCGATTTGCATTATTATCTGATCGAACCGGAAACCGGAGACCTTGCAACGACACAGGAAGGTTGGGGAATCGGTCGCCTGCCGGATGAAAAAACCCTGCTTTTCCATTTAGAAAAAGTACTTTCAACACAAAAAAAAACTCCATTAAAAGGTAAACACGTATTAATTACCGGCGGACCTACACGAGAACCCATTGATGATATTCGTTTCATTTCCAATCCATCAAGCGGGAAAATGGGTGTCGCCCTTGCCGAAACCGCAGCAAAACTTGGAGCTGAGGTTAGCTATATTACAGGTCCAACCACGCTTTCGAATCCTGACGGATGTACAACACAGCATGTGGTAACGGCCGCAGAAATGAAGACGGCTGTATTGGCACAATATGATAAACAGGATATGGTTATAATGGCCGCAGCGGTGGAAGATATCAAACCCCGCGCACCCCAAACAGGTAAAATAAAAAAAAGCACTATTCCCGAACAGCTATTATTGGATAAAACCGATGATATATTGCATATCCTGGGAAAACAAAAAAAAGATCAGATCTTGATTGGATTCAGTGTTGAAATCGAAAATGAAATACAGAATTCAATAGATAAATTAACATCAAAAAATTTAGACTGGATCATTGTCAATAATCCTCAACAGGAAGGTGGCGCATTTGCCGGTGATACAAATCAAGTAACAATGATAGATAAACATCATGAATCTACTTCGCTGCCCCGCTTATCCAAAGAACAGACAGCTGAACATATCTGGCAATATATTTTAGCAACGAAAGAATAATACATCATGCAGAATAAAATCCCTTTTTTAGAATACATGAAAGATGTGTACGGCAACAAGGTATTAAGCGGAGACCTGAGCACACCTCTGGATGATCTTTATGATGAAATTCATGAATGCCAAAAATGTCCCTTGGGGGCCACACGGCACCATTTGGTTTTCGGGCAGGGTGATCCGGAAGCAAATATTATGTTTGTGGGCGAAGCCCCGGGCGAACAGGAAGATCTAAGCGGTGTCCCTTTTGTAGGACGTGCCGGTAAATTGCTGGATAAATTATTAAATGAAATCGGCATTTCCCGGGAAGAGGTATTTATTGCCAATGTGCTTAAATGCAGACCGCCACAGAATCGCGATCCCCTTCCGGAAGAGATTGAGCTATGTGAAAAATATTTACACCGGCAAATCGAATTAATAAAACCCAAAGTAATCATTGCCTTAGGGCGCATTGCCGCCAATACGCTTTTACGGGAATCAAACTCTTTAAAAAGTATGCGGGGAATAATTTACCGCTACCATGATGTGGATTTGATAGTTACCTACCATCCGGCAGCTATACTGCGCAATATGGGGATGTTAGACCTTTTAAAAGGCGATCTGCAGGCTGCAGCAGACAAATACCAAAAATAATATTTGTAACTCACTGTGCGAAATAGAAAAAAAGAAACGCAACTACACGAGTCACAAGAATCTTATAAAAATATAAATTATTGATCTAACGGGTTATTATTAAAAGATACTTTAAATAAAATTATTTTTAATCTGGAGTGGGTTACAAATTAAAAAAATTAATAAATTATTGTTTGTTTCCATCATTATAACTTACTAAATTAATTTACAATTTATGATAATATGACTAAAAATATCGACAAGTGATAAAATAAAGAGACTAACCCAAAACATGAAAGGAAATGTATGGGAACATTAGTTAAACGCTTAGGTTTCTGCGCTATGCTACTGTTATTCGGACTGACAAGTATGGCGTGGGGACAAACCGAAATCCTTGTTAACGGGGATTTTGAGACCTGGGCTGACGCAAGTACACCCACCGGGTGGACTAAAGTTGAAAATATCACCCAGGAAGCAACTGAAGTTCATGGTGGCACCTATTCTGCAAAGCATATTGGTGGTACCAAGGATCTCGGTCAATATGTAACTGCTACACCTGGTAACTCATATACCATTACTTTATGGTGTAAAGTTGAAGCCGGTGATAACAGTGATGCCAGACTTTGGGCATATTGGAAAGGTGCAGGCTCAAGTATTGGATCTGCTATAGAATCTCCATATTTTGGCGCCACAGATCATAGCGCTTGGTCAACATGGACAACTACATTAGAAGCTCCGGCTGGAGCCGATACATTGTATTTTGAAGTCCGGACTTATGGTGGTGCTACAGCATATTGGGATGATCTTTCTG
>JAGLUM010000143.1 GCA_023134755.1 Fidelibacterota bacterium
GCTATGATGCAAGATTTTAATATTACAGATTATTATAACAAATTTAAATATGGGGAAGGTATCTACCGCAAACTAATGCAGTTTCGCGTTAAACGCATCCTGCTGATCTCTACTTTTTATGACGCTTTTATATTTGAGCGTGACGCGCTTTTGGGCGAACAGGTGTTCGGTGAGTATATGGAATTAAACCTTTCATCTCCACCGGAAATAGAGACCGTTTCCACGGGCGAAGAAGCCATAAAGCAAATAAAAACAAATGATTACGACCTTGTCATTACCACGCTGCACACCGGGCAAGTAACACCTTTCGATATGCTGAAAGATGTGCGCGGCATTAATCCCAATTTGCCCATTGTTTTATTGCTGACTACTATGGCGGATATGAATATTGTAGAAGACCGAATAGATCCGGATTATGAATTTGATGAAATATTTTTATGGAAAGGGGACGCAAATTTATTTTTGGCCATCATCAAGTCCGAGGAAGATAAAAAAAATATTGTGTATGATACAAAGAAAGGACTTATACGCGTAATTCTTCTAGTAGAAGATTCCACGCGGTTTTATTCCATGTTCCTCCCGCTTTTGTATGAGGAGATTGTAAAACAAACACAGCATTTAATTGTTGAAGAATTAAATGAGCGCGAGAAGCGATATCGTATGAGAGCGCGGCCGAAGGTGTTGTTGGCGAAGAATTACGAGGAAGCATGTGCAATTTATAATACCTATAAAAACAATTTGATCGCCGTTTTTTCAGATATGAGTTTTGAAAGGAACGGAAAAGAAGACAAGGAAGCAGGACTGCGATTACTGGAGTTATTTCGAAAGGATGGAATGAACCCCGCATCGGTTCTCATGTCCTCCGACCCAGCTAATGCAGAAAAAGCAGAAAAAGCAGATTATGCTTTTTTGTATAAACACAGCAAGCATCTTTTGCACCGTTTGCGCGAATTTATAGTAGAAAATCTTGGCTTTGGAGACTTTATTTTCCGCGATAAAAAGGGTAATATCATTGAACGAGCCAGCTATTTAGCTGAATTTGAGGAAAAACTGCAAACAATCCCCAATGAAAGCATTATATATCACGCAAGAAAAAATCATTTTAGCGCATGGCTGATGGCACGCGGTGAAATTGAGCTTTCACGGCAGATCCGAAAAATGAAAGCACAGGATTTTGAAAGCACCGATGCTATGCGTCAGCATCTCATGAAGTCCGTGTTGGATATTCAGAAGAAGCGAAACCGGGGTGAAATTATCAAATTTCATCCCTATTCAAAACCGGAAGAAAATGAAATTATTCTTCTGTCAGAGGGCTCGCTTGGCGGCAAGGGCCGTGGTTTAGCGTTTTTAAACACGTTATTAACCAGCATGGAATCAGACAGAATATTTGATGGTGTAAATATTCATCTGCCGAATACTATCACAATTGGCGTTAATGAATATGATATTTTCATTGAACGTAATAGTATTGATTGGAAGATAGAGGAAAACATGAGCGATGATGATATCGACAAAGTATTTCTTTCCGGAAGTCTATCTGAATCACTGGTTCGGAAACTGGCTCGCCTCTTGGAACGGGTAAAATATCCTATTGCGGTTCGATCCTCATCACTATTGGAAGACAGCTATTCACAGCCATTTGCCGGTATTTACAGAACATATATGCTGGCCAACAATGATCAGGACCCCGCTGTTCGGCTGAAACAATTGCGGGATGCAATAAAATTAATTTATGCATCTTCATATAGTATTGGTACACAACAGTACATTGAACATATCGGACACCAGATGGATGAAGAAAAAATGGCCGTGATCATTCAGGAGATCGTTGGTTCAAAAAACGAGAATTATTACTATCCCCATTTCAGCGGTGTTGCACAATCGTATAACTTCTATCCAATTGGTAAACAGAAACATACGGATGGTATGGCTTCACTTGCCGTGGGACTTGGAAAGATGGTGATCGAGGGCGGAAACATATTTCGATATTGTCCAAAATATCCCAAGGTATCCCTGTTGTCTCTGGAAGAGATGCTTGCCGCCCCTCAGCGTGAATTTTTCGCACTGGACCTCAACAGTATGCAAATGGGGTTGAGCGGCAAAGACTCTGCGACGCTTGTTAGGTTGCCTATATCCAAGGCGGAAGAACACGGCAGATTAACGCATCTGGTATCCGTATTCGACTACGAAAACAACCGTATGTGGCCGGGTTTAACACGCAAAGGTCCGCGCATTGTAACCTTTGATAATATTTTAAAATACGGACACTATCCACTGGATAGCATTATCAATAAACTTTTATCCATCGGCGAAGCGGCAATGGGTATGCCTGTGGAGATTGAATTTGCCGTTGATCTCAATCGTGAAATCGGTTCCAACGGCACAGCGCCCTTTTATTTGCTTCAAATTCGCCCGCTTGCCGTATCCAGCAGCAATATTGTTGTTGAACGCAGTGATTATGCTGAAAAAAATATTTTACTGTATACTGAACAAGGTATGGGAAACGGAGACATTACCGGACTGCACGATATTATCTGGTGTCCGCCGGAGCGTTTTAACACCACAAATACGCTTCAAATGCAAACAGAGCTTGATGAGATCAACAAAAAAATGAAGGACGCTGGAAAAAACTATATTTTGATTGGCCCGGGACGTTGGGGAACAAAAGAACGCTTTCTCGGTGTGCCGGTACAGTTCGGACAGATCAGCCAGGCAAAGGTGATCGTTGAATCAGGTATTGAAGGTTTTGATATTGCCCCTTCTCAGGGAACACACTTTTTTCACAATATCGTTGCGATGCAAATCGGATACTTTTCTATTCCCCACGTTAGCGAAGGCGAAGATTATATTAACTGGGATTTATTGAACAGAATGAAAACAATTAAAGATACAAATTATTTTACACACATAAGATCACCGCACCCCATAAGTGTAAAAATGGACGGCAAAACCGGGAATGCTATAATTTATATTGATAAAAAATAGGTGTTTCTCGCATTCCGATTAAAACACATTTTTTATTCTAAATGATCTGTTTTTTTAGCCTTAGCGATAACATTTAATATATGAAAAGTA
>JAGLUM010000144.1 GCA_023134755.1 Fidelibacterota bacterium
GCGTATCGCGTTAAACCCGTTAAATAATGTTTAGGTAAAATAGAATCATTGTAGAGACACGCTATGGCGTGTCTCTACGGTTCACTTATCATGCGTCACCAGTTTCGACTCCCGTCTGCCCCGAAGCGTCAAGGCGCCTCTACATTTTTATTTAACCATACAGTTTTGTAGATATATACCCAACCAATAAATTCTTCAAAATTCTTTGCGCCTTTGTTACTTTGTGTCTTTGTGAGAGGTTTATTGCTTTCCACCTTTTTCGCTGATTGCTTCTAAGCAGGGTTATTCTGTCAAAAAACTTAAAATATTTGCATTCGACAATTTATTTGCTATATTTTCAGGCTATTTTGGAGATTTGTATGCTCGAGCAATTACGGGACAATTTACAAGGGATCTTTAAAAACTTACGGGGTCACGGCAAGATTACAGAACAGAATGTGTCCGATGCCTTACGCGATGTCCGAAGGACCTTATTAGAAGCGGATGTCAACTATACCGTAGCCAAATCCTTTATTGCCCGTGTGAAAGAAAAATCACTGGGTGAAAAAGTCCTGATGAGCATCACTCCCGGTCAGCAAGTGATAAAGATCATTCATAATGAAATGATCAGCTTGCTGGGTGAAGAGCACGTTCCTTTACAACTTGACGGTCTTCCTCCCGCATTGATCATGGTAGTGGGACTACAAGGATCCGGTAAAACGACCTTTGTAGCGAAGCTGGCAAAGCAATTAAAAGCCAAAGGCAAGCGACCAATGGTAGTTGCCGCGGATATTTACCGGCCGGCAGCAATTGACCAGCTGGAAACTCTCGGGAAGCAAATTGATATTCCGGTGTACCGGGAAGACAGTAAAAACGTTGTTAAGATATGCAAACATGCCCTTGCTCAGGCACGGCAGTCGGATGTGAACGTTGTGATCTTTGATACTGCGGGTCGATTACATGTTGATGATACCATGATGAATGAAGTAACAGATATTTATCGGGAATTGAAACCAAAAGAAATTCTTTTCGTTGCAGATGGGATGATAGGACAAGACGCGGTAAATGCCGCAAAGGTTTTTAATGAACATCTGAATATCAGCGGAATTGTGCTGACCAAGTTGGATGGCGACACCCGTGGCGGTGCAGCTTTATCCATTCGAAGCGTAACCGGGAAACCCATCAAATATATCTCGATGGGAGAAACCCTGGATGATTTGGAATTATTCTACCCGGATCGCTTTGTAAATCGTATATTAGGCAAGGGAGATGTAATATCCCTGGTCGAGAAGGCACAGACAGCCTTTGATGAAAAAGAAGCGGAGCAACTGGAAAAGAAATTAAGAAAGAACTCATTTGATTTACAGGATTTTCAGGGTCAATTAAAAATGCTACGCAAGATGGGACCTCTGTCGTCACTCACCGAAATGATACCGGGTGCACAGAAATTAAAAAATATGCAAGTAGATGAAATGCAATTTGTCCGGACTGAAGCGATTTTAAACTCGATGACCAAACAGGAAAAATCCAAACCCGGAATCATCAATGCCAGCCGCCGCAAACGCATTGCTAAAGGAGCGGGGATGCAGGTGGCAGATGTAAATCGACTACTCAACCAGTTTGAGCAAATGAAAAAAATGATGAAAAATGTCAATAAAATGAAACTTCCAAAACAGGCATTGTACAAAACAAATAACATGCCGTGGAACTAAAGGAGAATTACAGTGTCAGTACGGATTCGGTTAACAAGAATGGGAAGACGGAATCGTCCCTTTTATCGTGTGGTTATAGCAAATTCACGTAGTCGTCGTGACGGTCGTTTTATCGAACAAATTGGTACCTACGACCCAATTAAACAGGACAACAACTTTTCTGTGAAAGAAGATCG
>JAGLUM010000145.1 GCA_023134755.1 Fidelibacterota bacterium
GTGATATGACCTGCTTCATACAATTTTTGCGCCAGCATCATGGTTTGAGAAACAGAAAAACGTAGCTTACTGCCGGCTTCCTGCTGTAATGTGGATGTGGCAAAAGGTGGCGGAGCATGTTTTTTTGCTTTTTTCTTTTCAATTGTATCGACATGAAAATGTGCTCCGATACAGCTTTCAAGAAATGCGTGAACGTCTTCTTCATCTTTGATGCGTTTTGATAATTCCGCACCTAGTGTTTTTTCATCGCCATTATTATGTAAAATAAACTGAGCCGTAATTTTAAAGCTCGCTTTCGCTATAAAAGCTTCAATTTCTTCTTCACGTTCGACAATGAGCCGCACAGCAACAGACTGTACCCGACCGGCAGACAAGGACGGCTTGATCTTTTTCCAGAGTAGCGGGGATAGTTTAAATCCGACTAACCTATCCAACACCCGGCGCGCCTGTTGAGCGTTAACGAGTTCAATATTAATATGACTCGGATGCTCAAGGGCTTCTTTGATAGCATCCTTAGTAATTTCATGAAATAAAATGCGATTTATTTTATCCTCTTTCAAATCCAGAAGAGAGATCAGGTGCCAGGCAATGGCCTCTCCCTCACGGTCAGGATCAGTTGCGATATAGATATTATCAGCGGCTTTAACAGCTTTTTTTAAGGTATGGATAATATCCTTTTTTCCGGGATCAGCTACATATTTAGGTTCGAAATTATTTTCGGTATCTATGCCCAGTTCTTTTTTAGGCAGATCACGAATATGACCAACAGTTGCAAGGATATGATAATCATTTCCAAGATATTTTTTAATTGTTTTTGCTTTCGATGGAGATTCAACAATAATGCAATTTTTAGCCATGTATATTCTTCCTCAAATTTTCGCAAATATATGTATAAAATACCTAAAAATCCAAATTTATCCTTAAACTATGATTTTTATCACAAAAAAAAACACCGGTAACCCGGTGTTTTTCCTGGTTTATAAGGAGTCTATCGATCATTGTGATAAATTAATGATTGTGGTCCCCCACCCACAATAAACGAATCAATTGCAGTTCCGGAGGCATCACATTTATAGACTTTGTTACTTGAAAAATCAGAAATCCAAATATTGCCTTCATTGTCACTGGTAATTCCTGTGCCGCCTTTTCCGAGAAAAGCATTGTTCAGGATGGTTTTACTTTCTGTACTATATACAACACAACCTTTTCCCCATGCACCACAGTATCCTTTATTATTTTGTTTATCAATATGAAGAACACCAGCAGATGTCCCAATCTCTATTGTATGCGTAATACTATCACCTCCGGCATCAATTACCTGAAGTGAGGCAAATATACTATAATAATTTCCTGTACAAAGCACATGAATATTCCCTAGTGCATCCACCGCGATATCCTGAGGATTCATGTTTGTATTAATTGTTTTGAGCAAAGTACCGGCCTCTGCATCAAGTATGGATACGCTTCCCTGACCATAAGCATAGGATGCATCCACTGCAGTATTTGTAACATATATTTTACTATTGGATTCAACAATACCTGCAGGTGATATGCCAACTGTAATGGTATCCGTTACAGCTTTTGTTGCAAGATCTATACGTAGAACTGAATTAGATATCATGCAACTCACATAGAGAATATCATCATCCGTGATCAAGATCTCCATGGGGTTTTGCCCATTACCAAGCAGGATCGGTGATTCTTCCTCAAAACTCGCCGCATTATAAATACTAATGGAATTTGCACCGGAATTTACACAATATATTTTTCCATCATGTAAAAGTATTTGATTGGGCCATCTCCCTGTCAGAGTTACATCATTATATGTTGTGTCCTCTTCAATATCAATGATTGATATGGTTTCGGAACCACCATTCATGACATAGACAGCTTCATTTGAATCAAAACCTACGGGTGGCACATACGGCCTTAGCCAGCATCCTGCGACAAGAACAATAACTGAGATTAATGCAATAGGCGTTAATAATGCACTCTTTTTCATTTTTTCTCCTTTTTATGTTTGTTAAATAATAAACCTAATGACATACGATATTCTCTTCCAGGCATAGGAAGATTTTTCATGATACTGTATGATGTATTGAAGATATTTTTTATTTGTGCACCACATTGCAATGCAATATCTCTCCACTTCCAAGTATAGTTTAAATTTAGGTCACTGACTGTATAGGGTGGCAATGCCCGTATCTCGGTATTGCTCCTGTCCGTGTATCGTTTTCCATTTATATTTGTAGAAAATTGTAGTGAGATATTATCGTAAGATGCTCTAAGTATAATATTCCCACTATGCATGGGACGATAGACAAGTTGTTTATTATTCTCAGTGACCTGCTCGGACAAGTTACGACTATCCATAAACGTATAATTGGCGGATATATCAAAATAATTATTTATCACTTGGATATTAAGTGCATTTTCAATTCCCTGAATATGTGCTTCCGAAATATTCTCAGGCCACCAGATACCGGCATGATCCTGCCAAATGATCAGATTCATCATGCGATTGTGAAAATACCTGCTTTCCAATGAAAGTCTCTTATTTTGAAAGCGTATCCCGACATCCCAATCCCGACCGTATTCGGGTTCAAGATCCGGATTACCGACTGCAAAATTATCCTGAGGCCAATAAAGATCATTAAAGCTTGGTGCTCGATAGCTTAATCCCGCATTAGCCATAAGATCCAGCATGCCACGCTGCCCCAAATGCATAATTATCCCCAATTTTGGTGTCCATTGATCCCTAAAATCAGAATTCCCGTTATAACGCAATGCGGGTGTTATCCTTAAGGATGCAATAAAGGGTGATGCAAAGTTAAATACACTTTCGTTGGTCAGATAGGCATCGTAATTAAGACGATAATATTGCAGCTCCAGGCGATGATGCTTAAAAGTATCGCCACGAATACTAAGGCCATAATTCAGGATAAGTTTGGACGAGAATATTGAATTAAACTGTAATTCTGAACCTATGGCTTCCGTTGTATATTGATCATTAATCGCGATAAGAACATCAGCAGGGTCTTCATTCCGATAATGGTTCAAGTGGTTTGAATAGTATATATTTGTACGCATTGTATGGCGTTGATCTTTGCTTTTTATGGACATATCCAGATTCATATCATGATGAATATCTTCCATGCGAGCATGAAGATAAGAAGGTTCGGCCGTTCCCGGCGCACCGCGTTCGCTATTGAGATAATTATAACTCAATACGAATTTCGAGTTCGCAAACATACCACCCGGGGTTAAATTAAAACGTGTAAAAAAATGATGGCGTTGAATATCATTATTTAGCCGGATATGCTTTGTGCCATAGCGATCCGTATAAGTAAAATCACTTTTTGAACGTAAATACTGATAATTTGTCTGTATCCCGATATATTCACCGGCAGCACTCAGACTGCTTTCAAAAGCATAGGTCTGAAACGAAGCCAGCGTATTTTTAACAGATACTTTTAAAGGCTCATTTTTATCAGTTTGTCGGGTAATAATATGTAGCACCCCACCCAAAGCTTCTGCCCCGTAAATAGCAGAACTTCCACCGCGTACGATCTCTATGCGTTCAATATGCTCCGTAGAGATCAAAGCAAGATCCACCTCACCGTTCTGCGGGTTATTAATGCGCTGACCGTCCTTTAAAACCAGTACCTGAGCCGCGGATGCGCCTCGCAGAGAAATCGTTTTCATATTCCCGATACCGCCATAATCTTTAATTTGCAAAGAAGGAACGGATCGTAAGAGCTCTGCAACATTTTGAGCTGCTGCATCATCAATAAGCTCACGAGTGATCAAATCGATTGAAACAGAATTTTCCCGCAGAGATTTTTGAATACGGCTTGCACTTACGGTTACCATCTCGCCATACTCAAGCACGCTTTGTTTAAGTACAATCAGCATTTCATTACTTTGAGGGAAGTGAAGCGCAAGCTTTACCTTATGATAACCGATCATTTCAACAATAAGTGTATCCGTCCCGCTTTCCGGCGTACTTAGAAAAAAATATCCGTCTTTTTCACTGACTGTTCCGGTTTTTATATCTTTGAGATAAATACTCGCCGAGGAAATACCATGCTTACTCATTGCGTCAATGACATAACCTTTGACCTCCGCGGCATAGGCGGTCATAGTGAAAAATAATATGAGCATGAAAAGACGTTTTAGGGTTTTCAAAAAAATACCTCTATATGGCGTAATTCCTGCAAATAGCAGAAACCGTGGTTTATGATCATGAAAATAGTGATGGAGTGTTCATGTTCAGCCTTTTTCGCGAAGCTTAAAAAAACAATATGGGTATTCCGGCTCATGGTTCATCCTTTTTCAACACCTTCCCACCCCGAGTTTAGCCTCGGGACAGTGGTATATCGTTGAAATCGTCACCATTCACGGCAGCGCGACTGCGCCTGATTTTCACAGGTCTTCCCCATTTTCAAATTACATGAAAAACATACAGCTCTCTTTTAACCTATGCAAATGTTTAATACATTTTTTTAAAGAATTGCATTTTTTACATTTTTATATGTAATATTACATATGAACAGAAGGGAAGCAAAAAACAATAATTTTACTAAACAATTTGTTCCAAAAAATGCTGCTGATGTTTTCGTTAAAGCCGTAAAACAGGCATTGAAGGTATCCTGGATGCTGTTAAAGATCTATATTCCGGTTTCTCTGTTAACCGCGTTTTTAGATCAAATTGGATTTCTGGATTACATTGCTCCTTTTTTTGAACCGCTAATGAAATTGCTGGGCCTCCCGGGAGAAGCCGCATTGGTACTGCTGGCTGCCTGGGTAAATAATCTCTTCGCTGCAATCGCAGCGGCAAGTGTTATCGATCTAACTTTTCGTCAAATCACAATTATTGCCATTATAACCGGATTCGCACACAATCTTATTCTTGAAACAGTCGTATTAATGAAGTTGAAAATGGGGCGAGTCGGGATTGCATTTACACGCATTATTTTTAGTCTACTGGTGGGATTTCTGCTGAACCTGATCATGCCCGAAGTCATTCAGGGTGTAGTAATGAATCCTTATGCCGTCGCGCAGGAGTTTTCCTGGATGAATTTCCTGATGAAGATCAGCATTACCTCTGCTCAGATCAT
>JAGLUM010000146.1 GCA_023134755.1 Fidelibacterota bacterium
CATCCTGAATCTTCTAAACTCATGCTGAAAAACTACAGCAAAAAAGAATTAGATATTGATATTCAACTTCCTGATTATGAACATCTTGAGAAACCTCTTGTAGAAGTATTTACAGTTGATTCCGCTTCCTGTGCAGCCTGCGGTTATCTCAAGGAATCCGCAATGCGTTTGCTGAAGGTTTTCGGTGATGCTATTGATGTCATAGAGTATAAAATTACCAAAATTGAAAATGTAGCGCGTGTTAAAAAACTGGGTGTAAGGAATCTGCCTTCCATTTATGTGAACGGTAAACTTTATGTATCATCTATTATTCCCCCGCACAATGAATTTGTGGAATATATCAAAAAACATCTCAAATAAACAGGTAGGACCAATTTATGGATTTGCATCTTGTATCCGGGTTTTTAGGCGGCGGTAAAACCACTTCCATTGTCAATCTGTGTAAAGTCCTGATGCGATCCGGATTAAAAGTCGCTGTGGTTACCAATGATCAAGGTAAATATCTCGTTGATACCGCCTTTATCAATGCCTCAAATATTCCCGCTGTGGATGTGCAGTCGGGATGTTTCTGTTCTAACTATCAGGATTTGGTTAAACAAATTGATGAACTGCAAGAAAAAGTGCATCCCGATGTAATATTTGCTGAATCTATCGGATCCTCCGGAAACCTGATCGGTACGGTGATGGAACCCTTGTTGACATCATCTTCTTACCACCCCAAATCTTTGACCGCTATTGCAGATTCACGATTGCTTCTCCGTCTTGTTGAGAACAAACCCCTGCCTTTCAGTGATAGTGTTACAGCACTTTATACAAGTCAGATAAATGAATCTGATTGTTTGATTATCAATAAGATAGACTTGATAAGTGAAGGCGATATTCTTGCTATCAAACAGGCTGTACCGCAAATGTTTCCGGGGAAAATATTTTTGTTTCAGGATGCCTTTATTGAGAGCGATATTCGTAAGTGGTACGCAACTATTTCGCAGTCGGACCTGATACATGTCAAGGATCCCGGATTTGATATAGAACGTCACCAACGTGCTTTAGGTCGTCTTAAATGGCACGAAAAAATATATCAATTTAATGACAATAAAGATGTTCATGATGCGGTAATTCATATCTTGGAGACATTTTCTGATCGTCTGAAGTCGGGTCACTATATCATCGCACACCTAAAATGTCTCATTACCACAGCTGAAAATGATATCTTTAAATTGAGTCTAACTGCTCTCGATGAAAGCAACTGGGAAATTCCTCTTGAAGACCTTCATTCCAAACGGGCAACAATGCTC
>JAGLUM010000147.1 GCA_023134755.1 Fidelibacterota bacterium
TTACCGTTTACTGTTCACCTATTTATAAAGTTATCAATTGCTACGGCCGCGTCTCTGCCATGGCCCATAGCTTCGATCACAGTGGAACCGCCAGTAAGCGCATCACCACCAGAAAATACGCCGGGGATATTTGTCATGAAATTCTCATCAACCTTGATCCCGCCCCAAGAATGGGTATCCAGTCCCTGAACATTGCTCAGGAACAGTCTGTTAGGGCTTGTACCGAGTGCATTGATAATAGTGTCCATTTCCATAGTGAATTCAGAACCTTCAATATTTACGGGTTTCGGACGTCCGCTTTTGTCGGTTCCCTTGAATTCGGTTTTTACCATTTCAATTCCTGTTACCCAATTGTCATCATTGCCGAACATACGGCATGGCGAAATCATTTCATTGAAGATGATCCCTTCTTCTTCTGCATGATGTATCTCTTCATCTCTTGCGGGGGCACAAGATTTTGTCCTTCTATAAAGGATATATACTTCTTTTGCTCCCAGTCGTTTTGCGCATCGTGCTGCATCCATGGCGACATTTCCACAACCAATAACGCCAACCTTATTACCGCAAATTATGGGAGTATCCCAATCGGGGAATTTATACGCTTTCATCAAATTCACTCGTATCAGGAATTCATTTGCAGAATAGACACCTTTCAATTTTTCGCCCTCGCAATTGAGGAATCTTGGTGCTCCCGCACCTGTGGCAATATAGACGCTGTCATATTCTTTTTTGAGTTCTTCGAAATCCACATTCTGCCCGACTATCTGATTGAGCTGGACATCTACACCGATCTTTTCCAGGTAAGATAATTCGTAGTCAACCACATCGCGCGGTAGCCTGAAAGCGGGAATGCCGTATTGCAACACACCTCCAGCCATGTGAAGAGCCTCAAATATAGTAACATTATAACCCAGTTTGCGCAGATCTACCGCACAGGTGACACCTGCAGGACCGGCACCAATAATAGCTACTTTCTTTCCGTTTTCATTTAATTCGATCTTTTCAATCAGATCCTTCTCGCGCGCCCAATCTGCAACAAAGGCAAATAATTTTCCAATATTGATGGGCTGTCCTGTTTTAAGCAGCACACATTTCCCTTCGCACTGGTCTTCCTGGGGACAGACCCTGCCTGTCATTGCGGGAACTGCATTGTCTCTTTTGGAAAGAAAAAATGCTTCTTCGTATTTTTCTTCAGTAATTAATTTTATTATGTCTTTAATATCCATCCGCACGGGACAACCTGTTTCACACACAGGGTCTTTGCATTGAATACATCTTTTGGCTTCCGTAATTGCTTCTTCTGCGGAATAGCCAAGAGGTACAGAAAGGAAGTTAGTGATCCTAATTTTAGGATCCTGCTCACGCATCGGTACTCGTTTTTGAATAGCCATTATACGATCTCCTTCATCTTTTCATTGTAGCATTCCATTGCTTCGGCTTCTTTGTCCTTGAACATTTCCAGCCTGCTTATTGCAGATTCCCAGTCCACCTTATGTCCATCGAACATGGGACCGTCAATACAGGTGAGTTTCTGCTCACCGTCTATGAAAACACGACAGGAACCGCACATGCCTGTGGCATCGACCATAATCTGGCGGACTGTCGTATAAATCGGTACATTATATTTTTTTGTTAACTCGGATACTTTTTGCAGGGGGGGCATATTACCACCTGCAAAAACCTGATCGATCTTTCTTTCTTCGAGCAATTCCTGCAATATATCAAGATAGTGCCCTTTTCTTCCTCTGGAACCGTCTTCCGTTGCTAAAATAAATTCATCGGCAACAGGTTCGCATAATTCTTTATCAGGATAGACATCCGCTGCAGTTGGGAAGGACTGGATCGAAAT
>JAGLUM010000148.1 GCA_023134755.1 Fidelibacterota bacterium
TGACAAAATCTTCTGTTGTAAGGCTGTCAAGCTCTACCCGGATTGGAAATCGGCCTTGCATTTCCGGGATTAAATCAGACGGTTTGCTGGAGTGAAATGCACCCGAAGCAATAAATAATATATGGTCTGTCTTAATAAATCCATAACGTGTTTTAACCGTGCTGCCTTCCACGATCGGCAAAAGATCCCGTTGTACACCTTGCCGACTGATATCTGCACCCTTACTTTCGCTGTTAATTGCAATTTTATCAAATTCATCTATGAAGACAATCCCGTGATGCTGCACTCGGTCAGTAGCTTCATCGATGACTTTGCTGCGGTCGATTAATTTTTGAGATTCTTCTTCATTCAATATCTTACGGGCATCCGGAACCTTCATTTTTTTCTTTTGAGTCTTTTTTCTCCCCAGCAATGAACTCATTGCTTCATTGATAAATTCACCCGGGTTATCCATCATATCCGAACCCATACTGTCATCCGTGGGACCTAAAATTGATATCCCGGCAATGCTGGGCTTTTTACTTGGAGCATCGATTTCCACATAGCGGTCATCAAATTTGCCTTCTTTATACATAACACGCAAGCGGTCACGTGTTTTGTTGATTCGTTCACGCTCCTCTTCATCTATTTTATCGTTTGATTCCACGGGAAATAATAAATCCATTATACGCACATTGGCTAGATCTTCGGCACGTTGTTTTATCAATTCCTTATGTTCTTTTTCTACCATATCGACCGCCATATACGTTAAATCCCGTATAATGGATTCAACATCGCGGCCAACATAACCGACCTCGGTAAATTTCGTGGCTTCTACTTTTATAAATGGTGATTGCGCCAGAGTAGCAAGGCGGCGGGCGATTTCAGTTTTCCCAACACCCGTGGGCCCAATCATAATAATATTATTCTGGGTGATCTCGTTACGTATGGATTCATCGGCTTGTTGCCGGCGCCAGCGGTTGCGCAGAGCAATTGCTACAGAGCGCTTCGCTTTATCCTGTCCTATAATATAACGGTCAAGTTCCTGAACAATTTCTTTTGGTGTTAATGAATTCATTCGTCAAGCTCCAATACAGTAATGTTCTGGTTTGTATAAATGCAAATTGATCCGGCAATTTGCAAGCTTTTTTTTACAATTTCCGAAGCACTTAAATTTGTATTCTGCATTAAGCCACGTGCTGCTGCCAGAGCGTAGGGACCGCCGGATCCGATAGCATATAAGTGGTCATCTGAGTCAATGACATCACCGGATCCGCTTAA
>JAGLUM010000149.1 GCA_023134755.1 Fidelibacterota bacterium
TTTTTGATTTTTCAAGCGGACTTCCGAAAGTACATGAACATGATAATAAACCACCACAGGGATTAGCTTTGTTTCACCGGGGGCGATTGGTCGTTTTTTATAGCTATGAAAGTGATTTGGGAGACGGCTGGGAAGACAAAGAAGTACATCATGACCCAGAAGCTATCCGCATGGCTGCGTTGCGAATGGGAGTCAATATATTTATGTATCATCTAAATCAATAGTTTATCTGTGAAACCGGCAATACAAACATATTTTTCACATATTTTACGGAATTACCGTAAACGGGAGGCGAAAGACCTCCTGAAACATACAATACTTCTGTGCATTATTATCAATGCAATATATGCCGTTTTATGTATCCTTTTTGAATCGATATGGTATCTGTCACCCAATGTAAAAAGCATCTTGTGGTTTTTCCCGGTATTGAATATTGCTTTTCTTTTCTTATTAATTCGGATTGGATGGAATGTCATATTTCGTCACACACCCCAGCAAAATGCATCTCTGCTTTTGCACATTGGGCAGAAATATCCGGACATACAAGATAAATTGCTTAATCATTACCAGCTATCACAGCATAATGATACTCTTAGCGCCTATGCGATTTCACAGTTTATTACCCTGCATTCTTCGAAAATATTTGATGATGCCTATACCTCAAAACCCATAATTGCAAAACGCAACAGCACACTTGGAATTATATTATTTTTACTGGCTGTGATACTGACTTTTTACCCCGCTGTATTCCGTCTTTGGCATGTAAAAACATCCTATGAACCCATATTCCCGCACAGCATATCAACAACCCCTGCTGACACAATGCTCTATGCCTATGATTCGTTAGAAATATGCATGGTACGGCACGCGCCTGCACGTTTTCCGGTTGAATTATATCATATTAACGAAACAGAGTTACAGCAGGAATTACTTACCCGCGTTCACGACTCGGTGTTTCATTATACGCTTAACAGCGTACGGAAATCCCGGATATATTTTGTCGGATTACGCCGCCCGCACATTTTTTATCCGCGTAAATTTCTTGTGCAAGATACATTACGCATTCATGTGCGCGAACGCCCCCGAATAAAAACCCTTGATTTTATCGTTATACCACCGGCTTATACCCAATTACCGAAAGCACGGTATCAGGGTAATATTGACCGTATAAGCTGTATACAGGGGTCACGTTTATATATCGAAGCAAGTTTATCGGATAAAGCGGGTACATCGGTCGTTTTACTTGCAGATGATACCCTGAGAATGCGTCAATTAGAAAACAGTAATATGATAAATTTTATTCCTGAAAAAAGCGGTCCACTAACCCTTATGTTTTATAATAAAGTAGGTATTGGCATCAAGGAGCCCTTGGTTTATTATATTGATATAGAAAACGATGCTTATCCCGTGTTGTCACTTATTCGTCCTGAAAAGAGTGATGAAATCATTCTGAATGATAATATGACCCTGCCGCTTATGGCACACATTCAGGACGATTATGGTTTTACTGCATTCCAGGTACTGTACTCCATTCATTCTGATTATGGATATACTGATGATACTACCAAATATAAGATAGACATACCTGTCACATCAGATGCACGGATACAAATAATTGTTAATCCATGGGAAATACCCCGTTTTATTTCACCCGGTTCAGAGATTGAGTATTATTTCGAACTATTTGATAACGATATCATTAATGGTCCGAAATCCACACGTTCTGCATTGTTTTATGCCCGATTTCCCACTTTGGGAGATCTCTATTCAAAACAAAATGCTGAGCAGGAAAATACCATGGAAATGCTCAAAGCGGAGGTATTATCAACCGAAGAAATTGTTCAGAATATTGAACAGATTAAACGGGAGTTACTGCAGGAAGGGACATTGGATTGGGAGGATAAATCGGTATTAGAAGAAAATCTAAATGCTCTGAGTCAAGCGCAGGAGCAACTCGAAAACATTCAGGCATCACTGGAAAAACAAAAACATTTCATGGATGAAAACGCACTGTTCAGTGATGAAATTATGGACTCTTTTGAGCAGCTACAAAATCTCATGAATGAACTAATCGATGATGAATTGTTTGATCTAATAAATAATATCCGAAAAAAAATGGAACGCAATGATATGTCCAATATGGAAAAGATTCTGGATAATTTTTTAGAAAAAGCAAAATCTTTTGAACAAAATCTGGAACGCATGTTGGAGGTATTTAAACGCATTCAGCAAGAACAGCGTCTGGAAGAATTATCTCAGCGCATGAAAGAAAGTCTGCAACAGCAAAATAAGTTGCTAGAGCAAGCGGATAACATGTCCACAGAAGACATGGCTATACAGGAAGAAAGGATATTACGGGAAACCCAAGCATGGGAAGCACTGAGCCGAGAATCATCCACACTATTCAAAGAGGAAGACCAATTGGATTTTCAATCCTTTTTGGAATATATGGAAGCATCCGATATCTCTGGAAACATGCAGCAGTCAGCCCAACAATTCAGACAGCAGCAAAGACAGCAGGGGAAAGTAGAAAGTCGCCGGGCGGAAGAGAAGCTAAAGGATCTTACGGAAAAATTTTCACAAATGGCATCCACTATAATGCAACGGCAACGGGATGATGTATCTGGTTCATTCCGGGCGATCTTTCAAAAAACAATTTATATGTCCACACAACAGGAAATAGCAAACATATTTGGAAAAGATATAGATAATGGATCACCGCTGCTACATGAATATACCAGTAAAGAAGGAGCAATCTTAGATCTTGTTTTGGACATCCATTCCCGTTTAATGACACTATCAAAAAAGACTTTTTTAGTTGATAAATCATTAGCTATCGTGCTGGGGCAGGTCATAGGAAACCTGCAGCAGGGTATACAAGATATTGAAGAAGCACAAATAACACAAGGGAAGCAAAAACTGCAGAAAGCATATATCTCAATGAATCGTCTGGGCCGGATATTATTAGAACGTATGAATATCGCCCAGCACCAACAAGGAAATGCGTCCGGCATGGAAAATTATTTACAGCAGTTACAGCAAATGGCCGGTCAGCAGGGGCAGCTGAATGAAGGAATGCCCCAGCCCGGAATGAACGGGAGTCCCGGTAGCAGCATGATGGATCAACTGGCGAAACTTGCTGCACGCCAACAGGCCCTTCGCCGCTCACTAAAGGAAATTCAGCAGGGTTTATCGGAAGGGAACAGAGGTAAACGAATTACCGGTGATTTAAACCAAATTGCCAGAGATATGGAAGAAGTGATCAATCAGATGCGGAAAAATCAAGTGAATCGACAAACCATCATGCGGCAGGAACAAATTGTTCAGCGCCTGCTGGATGCGAGCCGCTCCGCGACATCAAAAGATTTTAAAAAAGAACGTGAATCGAAAACCGGCAGCCAAATTTCCCGTAAAAGTCCTTTCGGATTACCCGATCATTTTGGAGAACGTGAATCCCTGATCAACGCGATACGGCAAGCTGTGTTGGAAAGTGATCTGTCGCCTCATGATAAACGGGACATGGAGCAATATCTGGAATCATTGCGTCAGCAGAATTATCCATTGAATATACAGGAGGAATCCAACAGGTAAATATGAAACAACGTATGTACATCATAGCTGCATTATGTTTTTTATCTCTCCTTTTTGGACAGTCTCAAACTGCTCAGGGTGAGTACCGGCAAGCTTATGCGTATGAAAAAAACGGAGAATATGAAAAGGCAGAATCACTATACAAAGCCTTACATGAATCTTATCCGGATCATTATAATTATTTTACACATTATAAGCTCGTTTTATCAAAACAGAAAAAATTTAATATTTTAATCCCCCTGCTGGAAAAGCGTATTAAAAGAAGATCATATGACCATTATCTCCGCCTTGAACTGGGGGTTCTTTATTATGCAGTACAACAGGAAGACAAAGCACGTGAAACCTGGAATTTGGTATTTAAGGAAAAAAGCATCTCAATGTGTAAAAATTATGCGAATTACATTTACCAAGATATTATGGAATATGGACTGGGCAATACATTTCATGCCATGATACGGGAATTACGCGAGCTCACCGGAATATCAGATCTACTTGTTCAATATTATTTTTTAACATGTATGCGATACCAGGATTGGGAGCATGCAGCGAAAGAGATAAAAACGATTATCAAAACGCAGCCGAACAATCTTCGTTATGTCCGCCAGACATTTTTTAATGAAACACCCGAATCTCCGCTATATAATTTAGTTCTGGAAAAAATCACAGATATTGACAGCGATCCTGCCCGTATGTTCCTTTCTGAAATTTACACTTACCTGAATGATCACTATTCTGCTTATAAAGTCTTAAGTACATATCCTGAGCGCGAAGAAATGCAAAAAGCTATGATAACTTTTGCCAATCGTATGTATAAAAAGGCTGAATATGATATTTCCCTCACGGCAGCAGAATGGGTAGTTTTTCACAATCAAAATATTATGATATCTTCTACGATGGCCCTGTTGGCTGCGCAATCAATTGAACAACAATTTTATCAATATAAAAAATCTCTTTCCTTTATCCCGATGCCGTTTTCATCAACATTTACAAATATACGGTACTCCTCGTATGATATGCGTTATGCGTCGCTGATTGAAAATGCTTTACAGCGCTATGATTCTTTATTGCTTGCCCCCGAACCTATTAATCATATTGCCCGCTTTCATCGTGCTGAAATAACTTATCTCGTTTTCCATGATTATGATCGTGTTTTCAGCGAATATATGAAGTTGGCTGAAAATAGAATTCCTCAGCTGCATCTAGATATCCTGCGTCGGATTGCAGACGTATATACTGCTCGCGGGCAATATCAGGAAGCAGTGGATTTTCTCCGAACTGCCGGTGAACGTTATCACTTAATGGTGCATGAAGAAGACCGGCTGTTACCTCATATACTTTACACATCCCTGCTGGCGGATGAAGGAGATTCATTATACGGAAAAACCGTACAGGTGCTGGCCCTGCTCCCAGAAGATGATCCTCTGTATAATGATATTCTGAGTTACGCCGGGTTTATTTCCGAGCCGGTACGTGATACTCTGCGTTATGAAAATTGGCTGCAGGCAGAACGCTTGTTGGTGCAGAATAAGATTTCTCAGGCATCTGAAATATTTTATTTACTGCTGCAGAAAGATTCCCCCGCAGTTGCGTTTTATGGAGTGCGTTATCTTGACTGTATTCGCCTTTTGGGAAATTCAGAAGCAGAAAAACATTTTTGGGATATTCATTATGAACGAATGATCAACTCCTACCATGGTGATTTCTTTATGATCCGCTACGCGGAATTTCTGGAAAGAAAAATGAAAAATTTAAAAAAGGCCATTGAAATATATGAAAAATATTTACTATCTTATCAGGAAAGTATGTATTATGAATCTATACGTCAATATGTGCGTGAACTATATACCACAGGTGCACAATGATAGATCAAAATAAACAGAATACGCTAATTGCGGCAGCTATGCAGGCTCGCCATGAAGCATATGCACCCTATTCCCACTTTTATGTGGGTGTAGCCTTGTTAACAAAAGATAATGAGATTATAACCGGAATTAACATGGAAAATAGCAGCTACGGTTTATCGGTTTGTGCCGAGCGAAATGCTATTGCGACAGCGATAGGAAAAGGGAAGCGTGATTTTCAAGCTATGGCCATTGTAAGTCGGGGAGGTGTAACACCCTGTGGTGCCTGCCGGCAAGTAATTTTTGATATCTGCGGCAATATTGATATAATTCTTGCAGACGAAGAAGGGAAAATTCGCGACATAACCAGTACAGAAACTTTATTACCCAATGCATTTGGCAATAAAGACTTAGTATAGGATAGGATATGGAAAAAATTATTATTATTGGAATTGCCGGAGGCAGTGGTTCCGGAAAAACATCAGTTGCAAAAGCTTTAGTAAAAGATATGCATCTAAACGGTACCATCATTATTGAACAAGACTGGTATTATCGTGATTTATCGCATCTTCCGCTTGAAGAACGAATGAAATGGAATTTTGACCATCCCGATTCTGTAGAATTTGATCTATTAATTTCAGATCTGAAGGCAATGATAGCCGGAAAAACTGTGAAGGTACCCCAATATAATTATGTAACACATTCCCGTGCAAAAGAGACCATGACGGTGACACCACAAAAGGTGGTTATTATTGAAGGGATTTTGACCTTATATGATTCGGAATTGCGCGAGTTGCTGGATATAAAAATATTTGTTGATACTGATCCGGATATCCGTTTTATCCGACGTTTGAAACGCGATATCTATGAACGCGGCCGGGCTATTGATAATGTTATCGATCAATACATGCAGACCGTACGTCCCATGCATCAGACCTTTGTAGAGCCCTGTAAGCGACTTGCAGATATCATTATTCCTGAAGGTGGCAGAAATAGAGTTGCCATTGATCTATTGAGAACAAAAATTTCATCATTATTAGTAGAATAAGGAAAAAAATTATGGCATCAGGATGGCGTCCTCAAAATGGGTGTATCGAAGTGATCTGCGGCAGTATGTTCAGCGGTAAAACCGAAGAACTTATCCGCCGGTTGCGTCGCGCACAAATTGCGAAACAGAAAGTGGTTGTTTTCAAGCCCAAAATTGATAACCGTTTTCATAAAGAAAAAATTGTAAGTCACAGCAAACAGGAAATTCAAAGCATCGTAATAAAGGATGCGGAAGAAATTTTACAACATACGGTATTTGCACAGGTCATTGGCATAGATGAAGCCCAATTTTTTGGCAATAACTTGATTGAAATTGCTCAAAATTTAGCTGATTGTGGAAAACGTGTCATTATTGCGGGGCTGGACAAGGATTATCGCAGTATCCCTTTTGGACCTATTCCTCAGCTGTTGGCGATTGCGGAAGAAATTACTAAAACACATGCGATTTGTATGCGATGCGGAGCATCGGCAAATTACACACAGCGTATTACCGCTTCAACGGAACGGGTGGTAGTCGGTGCCGGAGAAATTTATGAAGCCCGGTGTCGGCATTGTTTTGAACCACCCGATGACAGTGATGAAATGAAAGCCACTAATAAATAAATATAAATAAATAATACATAATAATAAAATCCGAGCGAGTCAACGTATTCGCTCTTTTTATTAATCTGAATTTTCGTAGTCAATCTATTTAAAAAAAGTATGTATTTACCTTGATATCTTTAAATTGCTTTTATAAATTTTACGCTGTAAAAAACGAATGGAGGAAAAATAAAATGGCAAAGCGAATCGAATATGATGTTGATGCCCGGAGTAAATTAAAGGCGGGTGTTGATCAGCTTGCAAATGCTGTAAAGGTAACATTGGGTCCAAAGGGACGGAATGTTATAATTGAAAAGAGTTTTGGTGCACCGGTAATTACAAAAGACGGTGTTACAGTTGCAAAAGAAATTGATCTTGAAGATAAGATTGAAAACATGGGCGCTCAAATGGTGAAAGAAGTAGCTTCAAAAACATCGGATGTGGCCGGTGACGGAACCACAACAGCAACCATTTTGGCACAGGCTATCATTACCGAAGGAATTAAAAATGTAACAGCCGGCGCTAATCCCATGGAATTAAAGCGTGGTATTGATGTTGCTACTGCAGCTATATTAAAAGAATTATCCACAATGAGTGAAAAAGTAAATGATTCAAAAGAAAAAATTGCTCAGGTGGGTACGATTTCTGCAAACAATCAACATGTCCGTATGTTAAAATCCAGCAAGGACAAAGAAGAGATCATCGAAGTTCCGATTGGCGAAATTATTGCGGACGCCATGGGCAAAGTTGGTACTGATGGTGTGATCACTGTTGAAGAAGCCAAAAGCACATTGACATCTCTTGACCTTGTAGAAGGAATGCAGTTTGATCGCGGATATTTATCACCGTACTTCGTTACGGATACAGAATCCATGGAAGTAGTATTGGAAGATCCGTTCATTCTTATTCACGATAAAAAAATCTCAACCATGAAAGACCTGCTTCCCATTTTGGAAAAAACAACTCAAATTGGTCGTGCTTTAATGATTATTGCCGAAGATGTTGAAGGTGAAGCTCTTGCAACGCTCGTAGTTAACCGTTTACGCGGCACACTCAAAATATCAGCAGTGAAAGCACCTGGATTTGGTGATCGTCGCAAGGCTATGCTCGAAGACATTGCTATTTTAACCGGTGCTACGGTTATTTCTGAAGAACAAGGATACAAACTAGAAAAGGCAACTATTGAATATTTGGGTCAGGCAAACCGTGTTACCATTGATAAAGACAACACTATTATAGTAGACGGTGCCGGTGATGCTGACGCTATTCAGGGTCGTATTAATGAGATTCGCACACAAATTGATAATACCACTTCGGATTATGACCGTGAAAAACTTCAGGAACGCCTCGCAAAATTGGCCGGCGGTGTTGCTGTTCTAAATATCGGTGCCGCAACAGAAGTGGAAATGAAAGAAAAGAAAGCCCTTGTCGAAGACGCACTACACGCAACCCGCGCAGCCGCGGAAGAAGGTATTGTACCCGGTGGCGGTGTTGCCTTAATACGTGCCGCAAAGGTATTGGATAAAGTTAAAAAAACCATGACAGGCGATGAAGTTATCGGTGTTGACATTATGAACCGCGCACTGCAATACCCGATTCGTCAGATTGTAAGCAATGCAGGACTTGAACCCGCTATTATTGTCAAAGAAGTATTGGACAATAAAGGCGATTACGGTTTTGATGCACGCTTAGAACGCTATGGTTCTATGTTTGAATTCGGTATTGTTGACCCAACAAAAGTATCCCGCGTCGCGATTCAGAACGCAGCTTCTATTGCAGGTTTACTAATAACTACTGAAACAGTTATCTGTGACAACCCCGACGAAAAGGATGATGTTCCAGCGATGCCTCCAGGTGGTATGGGCGGTATGGGCGGCATGTATTAAACATAACTGAAATTAATATATACTCAAAAGACCCTGTCTTATCGGGGTCTTTTTTTATATGTATAGAAAATAAAAACGTGAAATAGCTTCCGGTATATCCAGTTTGACGATCAAATCCGATTTTATAGATTAAAAATAAAATTTATTTTATTCCTGAACATTAATATGTTATTTTACCATGATGAGAATTAAAAATGCATTTTACGTCATACTTCTTTTTTTCGGAATGATAATCAGCATATGTCCTGCGGATTCTATTGATGATTATGATAAAAAAATTGATAAAAGCACAAAACAACTGAAGCAGCTTGACAAGCAGATCGCTACGCTAAAATCCGGAATTAAAAAATATCAGCAGCAAGAAAAAGGAATTATTCGCGAATTGGATAATACCCAACAGCAAATTTCGCTGACGTCTGATAAAATACGTGTTCAGCAAAAGGAATTAAATCTGCGCTGGGGAAAGCAATCACAACTTAAAAAGGATTATCAGCAGGCACAGGCTAACAGCGAGGAGCTGCAGGTACGCTATAAAAATCGTGTTATACGTGCATATAAATTGCGTCCTAACAGACAATGGGATCTTTTTATTGATGCTGCTTCACCCCGTGAGTTTTATTATCGGGTAAAATATATTACCGCAATAAACCGTGTTGACCGGCAACTATATCGGGATATTCTGACCAATATCAATCTGATTGATTTACGGCAGATCCAGATTGCTGAAGAAACAAAAGAAATAAAACGCAGTGTTGCTTCAATGGAAAATGAGCAGAGCATCCTAAAAAGATTAAAATCGGAAAAAGAAAAACAGCACAATAAAATTAAATCTGATAAAGACTTACTTGCACAGCAAATTCAAGAGAAAGAAAAATCTAAAAAAGAAATACAGGGTATTATTGAAAAGACTCAACGAGATAAAAAAGTGTATTTGGTGCGTTTGGAAGAAGAACGAAAAAAACGCGAAATTGTAGAAGGTCCTTTTGTTAATAAAAAAGGAAAATTACCCTGGCCGGCAGAAGGAAAAATTGTCAGTAATTTTGGGAAACATACCCACCCGGTGTTAGGTACAATAACAGAAAATTCCGGTATTGATATTGAAGCAAGAAACGGAAGTCCCGTTCGTGCAGTAAGCGATGGTATGGTCGTTACAGTTACTTGGTTGCGAGGATTTGGAAACACGATCATCGTGATACACGATAACAGTTATTATACAGTGTATTCTCATGTAGAAAATATTATTGTTGTACAAGATGAATATGTTGATGCCGGTCAGCAGCTGGCATCAGTAAGCGACGACGGTTCCATGGATGGCTCTAAACTGCACTTTGAATTATGGCAGGAACAGCAAAAATTAAATCCAAAATACTGGCTGCGAAATTAAAGGATAGTTATGCAAAAAAAACGCCAACTAAAAAAACTATACACCAGTCTGTATAATGAAGAAGTCAATTCACTTCAAGAGATGCCCCGTTCAGGATCTTACCGGGAATATTACCGGTTAACAGGAACATCCGGGCGGACAGTTGTTGGAGTATATAATGAGGACCGTAAAGAAAATATTGCTTTCTTATCCTTTTGCCGTCATTTTCGGGCACATGACCTAGCGGTTCCAGAGATCTATGCTGATGATTTGGACAACCATATATACCTACAGGAAGATTTAGGAAGCACGACTCTTTATGCATATTTGACTGATGTTTACAAAAACGGTATTTTTCCACAGGGTTTAATCGACATCTATAAGGAAATTCTTCGAGAATTGCCTAAGTTCCAATTAATCGCAGGAAAAACAGTGAATTATTCGAAGTGCTATCCGCGCTTTCGTTTTGACCGGCAGTCGATTATGTGGGATTTAAATTATTTTAAATATTATTTTTTAAAACTTGCCAGAATTCCTTTTGATGAACAAGAACTGGAAAATGACTTCAATCACTTTACGGATTTTCTTCTTGAGACAGAATGTGATTATTTTCTTTACCGTGATTTTCAGTCACGTAACATTATGTTAAAAGACGGGAAACCGTATTTTATAGATTTCCAGGGCGGAAGGCATGGCGCATTGCAGTATGATGTTGCATCTCTGCTATATGACGCAAAAGCCGATATACCACATCATATTCGCGAAATGCTGTTTGATTATTATCTTGATGTACTGTCTGAATACCATCCGGTTGACCGTAAGGCCTTTACTAAATACTATCATGCCTATGTACTTGTTCGCATAATGCAGGCTATGGGTGCCTATGGCTTTCGCGGTTTTTATGAAAAGAAACAGCATTTTTTAAAAAGTGTTCCATATGCCATTGAAAATATAGCTTATCTTCTGAATACCATGGATTTACCTATTGAAGTACCGGCTCTGACGTCTGTGTTAGAGCGGCTCACAGAGGCAAAAAAATTAATGAAATTCGGACGATCAGACAGCAATAAACTAACTGTGGAGATTAACAGTTTTTCTTATAAAAAAGGTATTCCTGACGACACATCCGGAAACGGCGGAGGGTTTGTATTTGATTGTCGTGGCATTCATAACCCGGGGCGTTATGAAGAATATAAGAATTTAACCGGTCGGGATAAATTAGTGAAGGACTTTTTAACAAGCCAGACAGATATTGAATCTTTCTTACAGCATGCTATTGGCATGGTTGAAACTACCGTAGATAATTATGTAAAACGTAAATTTACACATCTGATAGTAAGTTTCGGCTGTACCGGCGGGCAGCATCGCTCGGTATATTGTGCGGACAAAATGGTATCATACTTAAAAAAACGTGATGACATTATTGTTAAGCTGACACATAACGAAAAGGATTTCTGATGAAAGGGATGATTTTAGCGGCCGGGAAAGGGACACGCCTGCAGCCAATGACAGAGATAATGCCCAAAGCCCTGATAGATATCAACGGAACTAACCTGCTGAAGCGGGCGATTTTAAAGTTTAAACGTGCTGATATTGATGATATTATCATTAATGTCCACCATTTTGCAGATCAGATTGAACAGTTTTTACACGAACATGATTTTGGTGTGAATATTTATATTTCAGATGAGCGGGACTATCTGCGCGGTACAGGCGGCGCCATAAAACATGCACGCCCGTATCTTGACGGTGATGAACCGTTTTTTGTTTATAATGTAGATGTTATCTCAAACATCAATTTAATGGACTTACTATATTTGGATCAAATGAGCACAGCATTGGCGGTGATTGCGGTGCGTAAACGCGATACCGCCAGACAACTTTGCTTTAATGACTACCAACATTTATTAGGTTGGAAAAACGTAGAAACAGGGGAGAGCAAAGGGTTGGAGGGGCACTGTTATGCCTTCAGCGGAATCCAACTTATTCATCCTGAGTTTTTTAACATGATGCCAAAAAAAGACAGTTTCAGTATTATTGATCTCTATCTTGATATTGCAAAACAGCATACTATTTTGGCCTATGATCATAGCGATGGAGAATGGATGGACGTGGGCACCCCCGAACGATTGAAAAAAGCAGTAAGTTTATATTAAAGAAGCAAGGAAGCAAAGAAGCAAAGAAACTATAAATCGTGAATCGTGAACCGTGAACCGTAAAGCGTAACTTGCAATTTTCATTTCCTCATTCTCCATTTTCCATTCTCAACTCTCAACTTTTCAACAGCGGTCAGCTGCTTAATCCATAAACCACTAATACACTTTGCCTTTTGAAGTATCTCATTGTATATTAGCGCCTAAAATGTAAAGGAGCTACTGTGAAAATTACCGTAAAAGAAATAAGCGCCAACAAACGAGAGATGACATTCGAACACGCATGGGAAGATATTGAGCAGGATTATAACGTATTTGCAAAAGATTTTGCAAAAAAAGTTGAATTAACGGGTTTTCGAAAAGGTAAAATTCCGATGGCAATTGTTGAAAAGAAATTTGGCCCCCGGATAGATTATGATTTTGTCAATGAAAAATTCACCGACTATTATGGCAAAGCATTGGATGAGAAAAAATTAGTGCCTGTAAACCAGCCGGAATTATCAGATTTGGATTTTAAAAAAAACGGTCCGTTAAAACTCACAGTAAAATTTGAAGTGATGCCGGAATGGGATATGCCAAAATATAAAAATGGATTTCCGATAGAGGAAAATCACTATGTTATTGAATCTGCCGATATAGAAGACTCTTTACTTCATCTGCGTGAAAATGCCGCAGAGGTTAAACCGGTGGAAGGTGCTGCAAAAGCCGGATATCATATTATTGCTGATGTTCAAGAATTAACTAAGGATGAAACAGTTGTTAATGAATCAAAAGGCAGCCGGATTATTCTGGGGAAGGCACCATTTGATGGAGAAACCGAGAAAGTATTAATCGGAATAAAAGCCGGTGAAACACGCACAATTACCCTGAAAGCTGAGAATCAAAAAGACAATGATCATATTTTCAAACTTGATGTAACAGCGATTGAAGAGCATGTATTACCGGAGTTAAGTGATGAATTTGCCCAGACAGTCAATCCTGACGGTGAAAATCTTGACGCATTAAAAGAAAAAACACGAAAAGAACTCGAAAGTTATTGGACCAATCAGTCCAACCAACGCATGGAAGAACAAATTGCCGATTTCTTTATTAACTATTTAAGTGATATTGAACTTCCCAAATCTGTTATAGAAGAACAGGCAAAGAATATATATGAAGATATGAAAAAGCGCTATCCTGCAGATCCGGAAATGGATGAAGCGGCTGTAATTGAAAATTATCGTGAAACCGCTGAAAAAAGTTTAAAATGGCAGTTAGTTAAAAACAAGATCATCAAAGAAGACGAAATAAGCGTTTCAGAAGAAGATATTGATACGAAAATTGCAGATATGCTCAAAGATGTTAACGAAGACCTGCGCGAAAGTTACGAAAAGTATTATCAATCACCGCAGATCCGGAATCAGCTACACGATGATATTATCAATACAAAACTAACAGATCACATTAAATCGTTCGCTAAAATCAAAACCAAAAAGGTATCGCGGAAAGCACGCCCGAAGGAAATGGGTCAATGAATTTAATACCAATGGTCATTGAGCAAACCGGTCGCGGTGAACGCTCATATGATATTTATTCACGTTTGTTAAAGGAACGCATTGTATTTATAAATGGTGAAATTACCGATAGTCTCAGCAGTGTCGTTATCGCTCAACTATTGTTTTTGGAAGCAGAAGATCCTGACAAGGATGTCAATATCTATATTAATTCTTCCGGGGGTATTATTACTGCCGGACTGGCGATTTTCGATACCATGAACTATATTAAACCGGATATATCCACAATATGTGTTGGACAGGCGGCTTCAATGGCGGCAGTTTTACTGGCGGCCGGAACAAAAGGTAAAAGACTGGCACTTCCCAATGCACGGGTAATGATCCATCAACCACTTGGTGGCACACATGGTCAGGCTAGTGATATTGAGATCCATGCGAAAGAAATTCTTTCTATGCGGGCAATTCTGAATAAAATTCTTAGTAATGCTACCGAACAGACCCTTAAAAAGGTCGAAACGGATACTGAACGAGATTTTTTTATGTCTGCTAAAGACGCCAAAACCTACGGTATAATAGATAACATTATCAAAAAGAAAAAATAATGGACAATGAAAAAAAAATGTGTCACTTTTGCGGCCGTCCGGATAATGAAGCAAACATGCTGATTCAGGGAGCCTACGGCAACACATATATCTGTGATGACTGTATTCATGCCGCAAGTGAAATTATTCAAATCTCAGATCAAAAATCGGTCGAAGAAGTACCGGAATTTAATCTGGAAAAGCTGCCAACCCCTTCAAAGATCCATACGGGACTTAATAACTATATTATTGGGCAGGAAAATGCTAAACGTGTAGTTTCAGTAGCAGTATATAATCATTATAAGCGCATTAAAAATCATATCGCTAACGAGAATATTGAGATTGATAAAAGTAATATATTAATGCTTGGACCTACCGGGACAGGAAAAACCCTGATCGCGCAGACATTGGCCCGTCAGTTAAATGTTCCTTTTGCGATTGCTGATGCGACAGTCCTGACAGAAGCAGGGTATGTTGGTGAAGATGTCGAAAACATTCTTGTCCGTCTATTACAATCTGCAGATTACGACCCTCAAAAAGCAGAATACGGCATTATTTATATTGATGAAATTGACAAAATCGCCCGTAAATCGGCTAATCCTTCTATTACCCGGGATGTCAGCGGCGAAGGTGTACAGCAGTCACTACTGAAAATTTTGGAAGGTACGATTGCCCATGTACCGCCTAAAGGTGGAAGAAAACACCCTGAAGCCCAAATGGTACATATTGATACCCGCAATATTCTATTTATTTGCGGTGGTGCCTTTAACGGAATTGAAGATGTTGTTGCGCACAGGATCGGAAAGAAAGAAATTGGATTTGGTGAAAAGTCACAAACCAGTAAAAATATGGATAAAAATGAATTGCTTGCACTGGTAAATCCTGAAGACTTAGTTCAATATGGATTTATCCCGGAACTGGTCGGACGTCTGGCGGTGATTACAAACTTGAATGACCTTGATGAATCCGCCTTGATCAATATTTTAACAAAACCCAAAAATGCTCTTATAAAACAGTATACCTTCTTACTTAAGCAGGAGGGTATAAAGCTTGAACTAAAAAAAAGTGCGTTGAAGGAAATTGTTACTCAGGCAATAACGCGTAAAACCGGTGCCCGCGCTCTCCGTGCGGTAATGGAAAATGTTATGCTGGATTTAATGTACCGTGCACCGGATATGCAAGGTATTGAAAAAGTAGTTATTGATAAAGATGTGGTGGATGGGAAGAAAGACTATATACTCTCGTAACGAATAATGCAATAATAATTATTATAAAGTAGGG
>JAGLUM010000015.1 GCA_023134755.1 Fidelibacterota bacterium
AATTGGCAGACGCGCATGGTTGAGGGCCATGTAACTGTTAAAGTTGTGCGGGTTCAAGTCCCGCCCCGGGTACATAAAAATATAGGGCGCATGAACATCATGCCAGAAAGGACAACAAGATGAACTTTAAAAAAATACTCGTATTAATTCTTAGTATTGTTAGTCTTATTTCATTTTCTTTTGCAATTGATGCAGAAGTATTGCAGAAAAAAGTTGATGAAGCGCAAAAGCTTCTGAAAAATTTTGATGCCGTAGCTGCACAGAAGCTGCTGGATGAGACACTTGCTCTAGATTCCACATTTGCTTCGGCTATATACACCTATCATGAAATTGAATTAATGTATGGAAATTTAAGCGATGCACAGGCACTGGTACGGCAAGCCATTGAATTCAATACTTCCGAGCAGTCATACCGGGATAAATTTGATGAATTGCGTGATTTGATCAATCAGGTAAAAGATGCGCAGCGCGAGGTTGACGGAGGGAATTACACTACCGCAAAACGTATTTATAATGAATTAATTGAAAAGGACCCTTCTATTGCAGAAATCTATTACCGCCTTGGCTTTGTTGCTGTTCAGGAAAAGGACTATGATACTGCCCGCGATAATTTTGACAAAGCAAGCATTCTCGCTCCGGGAGTAGAAAAATACACAAAGGCAAAAAACATTCTTGCAGGTAATATTATTCAGGAAGCAAAAAAGTCCATTAGTATGAATGATCTGGCTACCGCCGAACGCAAAACACTGACCAGTTTACGGATAAATCCCGAATTCGGGTATGCATACTACATTCTTGGATATATTAAATTAAAATCCGGAGATATTACCGCAGCCATAGAAAATTTTGAGAAAGCCGTTAAATACGACCCGGGCATTCATTCAGCCTGGTATAATCTGGGAAGCACTTATCGCCGCACCAAGCAATACAGTAAAGCGGAAGACGCTCTGTTACATGCCATTGAACTGGAGCCCAAATATGCAAAAGCATATACTACTCTCGCACAGACCTACGTGGCAATAAATAAGCTGAAAGAAGCTGAAAAGAATTTTATAAAATCCATTGCTTTAGACCCGAATTCTGCCGCGGCTCGCGAAAGCTACGGTGAATTATTAAATAATCAGGAACGATATGCCGAAGCCATTATACATCTTACTGAATCAGCAAAATTGATACAAAATCCGAAAAAAAGATATTTGACGAATTACCGTTTAGCATATGCATATAATCGTTCCAATAATTACCGCAAAGCTCTGGACACAGCAAAAGAGGTAACCATTGTTAATACTCGTTTCGGTGGCGGCTGGTTTGAGCTGGGTGTTGCTTACGCAAAACTGGGTGACAAGCAAAATGCCATTAATGCGTTCAACAAGGGCCGTTTAGATAAAGCCTGGAGAGGCATTATCGATCCGGAACGCGAACGCCTGATCACCGGAAAAGACTTAAGCTTTTAAAAATTATTATAGATAATAAAAAAGGCTCTCTCGGGAGCCTTTTTTATTATGTGGTATTTTCTCGTACTCTCTTGATACATGTATCTTGTAGAGTACCATTATGTTCTATCTCTCTTTTTCCCCTTTCTGTCTTACTATATTTTCTTAGGGAACCCGGGCGGCCGGCTGCATGTCAAGGATTTGTAAATCTGTGTTTCTTCGTTTTCTGCGATAGACATACTCCGGACCTTCGCAACGGATAACATTGATAATTTCATCATCCTCAGGATAAGTGTTTATCATATGATCAATGAATTCTCGTTTATACTCATCACTCCAGTAATGCATGGGAATTACTACTCGCGGTTGCAGGATCCGTACTATTTCAGCAGCTTGCGAAATATATTGACTTGTTCCTTCTATGGGTAAAAACACGATATCACAGTGCAGGGGAAATCGCTGGCGAATATGCTCAGCATATTGTGGATCATCGATTTGTATAATATCTGCCTGGCAGTCTCCAAGATGTAACACACGTAAATCACGGAATGTGAACAAATAACTTATATTGTCATAGATGTTTACCTGTTTCTCTGATGATGGAATTCCCTGTATATGCAGAGTATGGTATGCGAGATCGACCTCTTCTTCAATGATATCGGCATTAAATACTGCAGCACGGGCAGTATCATAGTGATCATCATGATGGTGTGAATATGTCAGCAAATCTGGTGACCGAAAACCGGCATCGTATATTGGGCTATCCCAACCCCACGCCAGGTAAGCATTTTCCTGACCATAATCTGTAAGAACGGAGACTTCTCCGCCAAAGGAAATATAAAAGGCAGAATGCCCTAAATAATGAATTTTTATCCTATTGTGCTGGACTGTACACCCAAAGATCAGAAAGAGACA
>JAGLUM010000150.1 GCA_023134755.1 Fidelibacterota bacterium
AAAAAAATTAAAATAAATTTTTCTTATAATTATATCTGTTTGTTTTTTATTATTTTATAATTGCAATAAAAAATTAAAATAACTCATTATTTTTTATTTAAATGGTATTACAGATAGTTTATTTTACACAAATGCGGATTTTCATACAGGATTTGTTATCCCCAAAAGTCACAATATTTTGCCCGGCGGCCACCCCAAGGGGTTAATAATTGCAGCAAATATATTATGAATACTCACCCCTCTTACAATTATATACGGCGCTGAAAAAAACCATTGCATTTCAGTTTTATATACCACATATTTCAAAGCTTTATTAGAACATGCCGTTAAAGGAGATTAACGTGAAAGAAACATATAATCCAAGCAACCGGAAACGTAAAAACAAACATGGTTTCCGCAAGCGTATGTCAACTGCAGCCGGACGCGCAATTCTTGCACGCAGACGTAAAAAGGGACGTAAGCGCTTAACAGTTTCTGATGAATGAAACCTTCGCTGAAAAAATCTGAGATTTTATCAAATAAAAAAGATATCTCACGCTTATTTGAAAATGGGGAATGGAACAATGGGCGCTATGTCAATATAGTGTCATTGCCGGCGGAAACACGGCAGGTTCTGTTTGCCACTGCACGCAATATTAAAGGTGCGGTGCGTCGAAACAAGGGGAAACGTTACCTGAAAGAATGTTATCGTAACAATAAGGAATGGTTTTCCTCTTTGTGTATATATGGATTAATTTTGAGAAAACTACCCGAACAGCATCCACTGGATGCCATCAGGATAGATATACAAACACAGTTACAGCATGATTAAAAAATTATTTTTAGCTTTGATCCGGTTTTATCAACGAGCGATTTCGCCCTATACTCCGCGCAGTTGCCGATTTTATCCCACCTGTTCTCAGTATTCTTATGAAGCAATCAGCAACTACGGTCCCCTAAAGGGGTTCTGGCTAAGCCTGAAGCGGATTTTAAAATGTCACCCTCTGCATCCGGGCGGCTATGATCCGGTTCAGGGACACGACCATCATCATTAAAGGAGATTATTTTGGATAAAAAGACTATTATGGCATTTGTCGTTATTGGAGTAATTATTTTATTAATGCCCTACTACGAAAAATGGATGAATCCGGTTGACGAACAGGCCGTTATCGCACAAGAAACCACCACTTATGTGCGGGAAACACCACAAGGACAACAACCCGAAAAGGAAATACTACATCCGGAAATTGATATACAAACGCGGGACATTTATGTTGAATCAAAAGATATTATAATTGCAAACGAGAAATATGTCATGATTCTATCCAATCTGGGCGGTGGAACTGTACGCAAATACGAGTTAAAAGGTTATAAAGATCTCAATGGCAATTCTCTTAATTTGCTTCCCCTGGATGCTGCGGCGAACCTGAATATATCATTTACAAATATATATCAGGATGAATCAAATCTGGATTATATAGCTTTTGATTGCCCCGAACTCGATAATATGGTTTGGGGTGACACTATTTTTATTGATTATGAAAGAACACTGACATTTAATACGCAGACAAAAGACGGCGTTAAAATAAAAAAAGTATTCACTTTTTTCCCGGACCGCTATGATTTTCAGCTGGATGTTACTCTTGCTGACTACCTGCAAAAGATGGCAGGATTAAAATACAGTCTGATATGGGAAGACGGCTTTGTCATTACAGAAAAAAGCGCAATAGATGATATTATATACAGTGGAGTGTATGCCCAAATGGGCACCGAAATGGCAAAAATCGAATTGCGGAAAGCAAAAATCGATGAACCGAAAATACTTAATACTGACGGACAAACTGATTGGGTGGTATTTAAATCAAAATATTTTACGGGATTTATGGCGCCACTCGAAAGCAAAGGCATTCGCTCGGAGCTAGGAATAACCAAAGGAAAAGACAGTCGGGATTTTACAACCCGTATTGATATGCGTCTATCAAAAGGTAATTACCAGCAGGATTCATTCATGATAGGATTACTGCCGGGAGAAAAAAATCTCCTATCTTCTTATAATATAGGATTGGAAAAAACCATGAACTGGGGAGGTCCGATCATTAAACCTTTTTCCATTGCCCTGCTTTGGCTATTGCAGTTTTTCTACCGCCTTGTCCCGAATTACGGTGTGGTTATTCTGATAATTTCGGTTGTCATTAAAATTATCACTTTTCCACTGACCCATAAAAGTTACAGCTCGATGAAGCGCATGCAACTGCTTCAACCCAAGATCAAGGAACTGCAGGCAAAATACAGCAATAACAAACAACAACTGCAGCAAAAAACCATGGAACTCTACAAAAAGGAAAAGGTCAACCCCATGGGCGGCTGCCTGCCGATGCTGTTACAGCTTCCGTTACTTTATGGATTGTTTGTTGTATTCCGAACTGCGATTGAATTTCGCGGTGCACCATTTATGCTTTGGATGAAAGATCTAAGTGCACCGGATGCAATGTTCAGCTTTGGTATGAATGTTCCCCTGTTAGGTACGGAATTTAACCTGCTACCTATTTTAATGACGGTACTTATGGTCATTCAGCAAAGAATGTCCGGAACAGGTGGCGGCGGTACGGAACAGCAGGCACAACAACAGAAAATGATGATGTGGTTAATGCCCGCGATGATGTTCTTTTTATTCTATAAATTCTCTTCGGGACTGGTATTGTATTATTTGACCTTTAATGCACTGACCATCTTGCAGCAAAAATTTATTATCAACAAATCTGTTGAAAAACAATTTGTTGAGACTCATCCCGGCGGATTAAAGGTGAACATCCCAAAGAAAAAGTAAAAAAATAATGATATAATAAAACGGCGGCACATAACCGCCGTTTTGTTTTATATGGATATTATTTCAATTGCGAACACACATGCGATATAATGTTTCAATGTCTTTTTTATCCATAGCGCGTGGAGCGCCAATTTGATTGTTTTTATTGCCGGATGTGCGCAATACAGAATCAGCAAGCGCCGGAATTGCATCTGCCGGTATATTGAAATCATCAAACATTAAATCCCGGTTAATATTTTTTAGCCAAGCGGTAAATGCTGTAATAGCGCTATCAGCCGAATCAACTTCCGGATCAAATATTTTTCCAAAGGGGATTAATTTATTTGCCACCACATCCTTGAACATTGTAAGATATTTCGGGAAGAGCATAGCCAATCCCCGCCCGTGCGAGATATCAAACATTCCGCTAAGTGCATGTTCGATGACATGAATACTGTGAGGACCTTCACGACCGGCTTCGTTGATTCCGATTAGTGCAACTGTCGAAACCCAGGCAAGAGTGGCGCGGGCATCAACATCATCGGGATTTTTTAAGATTCGCGCGAGGGCTTCTATAACACTTTCAGTCAGCGATAAGGATAATTTATCATTAAATATGGCATCCTCCGTAGAAGTAAAATAAGCCTCAGTTGCATGCGTAATAATATCAACCGCACCGTCAAGCAGATAATCCATTGGGACTAACGTTGTCAATTGAGGATCAATTATCGATAAAACAGGCTTAGTAGATGCGCAGACAAAAGCATTTTTGTCTAGAGTTTCATCATGCGTAATAACCCCATAAGCATTTCCCTCGGATCCCGTCGCAGAGAGCGTAGGGATACAAATAACCGGCAAGGATGAGTGCAAGGTTTTATGTTTGATAGTATAATCCCAGATAGAACCGCCGTGTTTTGCAACCATGGCGACACCTTTTGCGGCGTCCATGGCAGATCCTCCACCCAGTCCGATAATAGCATCCACATTTAAATTTTGCGCTAGGCGTCCGCCGGCATCAATCATAGATACACGTGGATTTGGCATGACTTTATCGTACACATCGGCACGCACTCCTGCCTCTTCAAGCAGATTAAGCAGAGTATCAAGATATCCGTTTTTTACGGCACTGCCGGAAGAACAGACGATAAGTACTTTCAGGGCAATTTTGCGGATTTCATTTCCCGAGCGCTGAAAAACATTATTACCAAAAACAAATTTTGTTGGAATATGTAATATAAAATCATGCATTTTTAACTCCTGTTTTTCCATAATTTACTATATCTTTGGAACAGAAAAAAAGGAAAATTTATGTTTACACTTCTTCCGGCATTTCGCTACGGATGGCAGCAAATGCAAAAACACTTTTGGATCTTTATCGCTTTTACTCTGGCTTTATCCAGTATTGATATTTGGGGCAATATCAAAATGAGAGCTGCAGGCATTGATGAACTTATCATGATGGAAAATTGGTGGGAACTGATTCCACGTGATCTGATCATATGGATGGGTATCTTTGCAGCTGTTATAGTGTGCATAAATTTTATTGTAGTAACGCTTGTGCTTGCAAGCATTCGGAACAAATTTTCCTGGGAGTATCTTTTAGAAAAAAGTACGCGTATCCCAACATATTTAGGTGCGTATTTATTGAAATTATGTATTGTCAGTATCGGGACCCTGCTTTTTATAATTCCAGGTGTTATTGCATTTGTGGGCTTATATTTTATGGAGTATCTGGTCATTGATAAAGACATGAGTATCATAGATGCTCTTAAGGAGAGCTGGCGCATTACGGCCGGATTCCGCTTGGGTATTTTCTTTTTCGAAGTAAATGTTTTTATTATCAGCTACCTTTTATCATTCCCGCAAAGTTTATGGCCAGATACCGTTACAACATACGGCATTTTAGTTTTAATAAATACTATGTGGTTACCCGTTGCCTGGCTTGCGGCAGGATATATTTATCGGTTTGTATCTGAACCGCGAAAGCAGTAAACAGTAAGAAGTAGATAGTTCCTACAATAATTACAATATTCCCCTAAACCTCCCCAACTCTTCAACAGCGGTCAAAATTCCGTTTTTATTTTTAAATATTTTGTTCTATAATAAGGTGCACAGGGGAACACCCCAATACAGACTAAAAAATGTCAACAAGGAGCATCCATGAACACGTATGGCTGGCTGTCACTTTTACCACCACTGCTTGCTATTGGTTTAGCGATCAAAACACGGCAGGTTTTTATTTCTTTAGGAGCCGGGATCTGGCTCGGATGGACAGTGTTAAACGGATGGAATCCAATACGTGGTGCAGGTGACATGCTGGGATCGCTTGTTCAGGTATTTAATGATCCCGGAAACACGCAGGTTATTTTATTTTCCGCCATGGTCGGCAGCTTAATTGCACTAACACAACGTTCGGGCGGAATTGATGGCTTTGTTAAATATGTTTTAGATAAAGAATGGATAAAATCACGCAAAGGTGCTAATCTGCTTGCATGGGGACTCGGTATTATTATTTTTATTGAATCCAGTGTTAAAATTCTTATTGTGGGATCAGTTTGCCGGCCGCTGTTTGACAAGATGGGCATTTCCCGTGAGAAATTATCTTATATTGCCGACTCCACATCAGCTCCGGTGTGTATGCTGATACCATTGAATGCCTGGGGGGCTTTTACTATTGGACTTCTGGCAACTCAGGGGATCGGGAACGCCACGCAGGTTCTGATCCAATCCATTCCCTTGAATTTTTATTCCATTATTACAGTATTTACTGTATTGTTTTTTATTTTGACTCCCTTTGACTTTAAAAAAATGCGCAAAGCAGAAAAGCGTATTCGCGAAGAAGGCAAATTTCTCCCGGATGGCGCTATCCCAATGATGGATGAGAATCTAACCGGAATTAAGCCTGTTGAAGGTGTTAAAAAGCGTGCCCGCAATATGATAGTTCCTGTCATTGTAATGAGTTTGTTTATGCCGATGGCATTAATTATAACGGGTCTGCAAAAAATATCCATGGCTGCGGGCATGTCCGTTGGTTTTTCCGAGGCACTGCAGCAAGGAGGTCTGCTTGGCATTCTCGCGGAAGGATCCGGTGCAACGGCAGTATTTTGGTCTGTTACGCTTGCGATCGCTGTTGCCGGTGTTATGTATCGCGTGCAAAAAATGATGTCAGGAAAGGAAATTTTTGAGTTGATCCTCAAGGGCGCCGGCGGGATGATCTCTTTGGCCCTTTTAATGATGCTCGCTTTTTCACTGGGCGCTACATGCAAAGCATTGGGTACAGGCGCTTTTGTTGCACAGGGACTCTCAGGTTCACTATCGGCTGGACTCGTACCGCTAATGGTATTCTTGTTGGCCGCCTTTATTGCTTTTTCCACCGGAACCAGCTTTGGCACCTTTGCCCTGATGATACCTCTCGCAGTTCCGCTGGCTCTGGATATGAATATCGGTTTACCGTTAGTTGTTTCCGCGGTCCTTGGCGGCGGGGTATTCGGCGATCACTGTTCCCCGATATCCGACACCACTATTGTAGCATCCATGGCTTCAGCCTGCGACCATATTGACCACGTTAGTACGCAGATCCCCTATGCGCTTTTAAGCGCAGTAATAGCAGCTGTCATTTATTTAATTGTAGGAATGATAACAATATGAAATTTAATCTAAAACCGTACATTATTCTGGCACGGCCGGCGAACATGGGGCTTGTAGCTTTTGTGATTTTGCTTACATCTACCTTTTTTGACCCTTATCCTCCTGTGTGGCGCGTGCTGCTTGCCATAATCTGTGTTATATTTATCACGGCGGCAGGCAATGCTTACAATGATATTTGTGATATAGAAATTGACAAGATCAATAAACCTAAACGCCCACTGCCATCTGGATTAATTTCCCCGGAAGGCGCCCGCGGATTTATGATAATTGTGCTCATTCTGGGAAATCTGGCGGGATGGATATTGGGATTTTGGACCCTTGTGATTGCCCTTTTTATTACAACACCTCTTTTGTTTTGGTATGCTCGTCGCCTGAGGCACGTTGCCTTAGTAGGAAATATCGTGATCGCTTTTTTGTCATCCCTTGCCTTTTTGTTTGCGGCTCTGGCATTTGGCGACATAAGTATTGGCTATGTGCCGGCGGTATTATGCTTTGCGATATCATTGATTCGCGAGATCATAAAAGACCTGGAAGACCTTGAGGGCGACAGCGCCCACAACAGCAAAACACTGCCTGTAGTCCTTGGCGAAACACCAACTCGGATCGTTGTCGGAATAATGATTCTCATGCTTCTGCCGATCATACCCATTCCTTATGTAGCAGGATTGTACGGGAAATGGTTTTTTTTCGTGGGTATCATCGGTGTAGGCTTTCCGCTGATCATTATCATGGTTCAACTTTTCCAGATAAAACGAACTATAAATTATCACCAAATGGCCATCGCGCTGAAAATTCTTATGGTAATTGGTATAGCAACCATTTTCATTGGCAGATTTTAATTCAGATCCCGGAAGGAATCCCTGGAACAAATAACTCCTAATTATATTTATTTTTAACCTGTATTTAGTTATATTAGACTTGAATAAAACGTAATTGACAATAAAAAAAGGATGTAAAATGATTAAAACAAGTGTCATTTTTTATTATTACAAAGAAAAAGCATTTAGCGAAGAACACGTAAAAGCAGAAATTAAAGGCCTCGCGGAGCAGACCTACAAGAACATTGAAACTATTATTATTACGAGCGATCCGCCAGAAGCCAAAGAAAAATTTGCTGCACTTAACCCCAAACTTGTTGTCTGCCAAAATGATGTTGCCATTAATTTGAATAAGGCACTCGCGCTGGCAGACGGAGAGTGGGTCTTACTGATAGATAACCGGGATAATCCGGTCATAATGAAAAAAGCGGCCATCGATGGCTTTGTCCTTGGCGCTGAACGCCAGATGGCTGCGGGTCTTTTTTATACTAGCTATGAACTGGAAGACGGTGGCGAAGTAAAAGAAATTCATTTACTGAATCATCACCTCGGTCGGGTCCGGGACAATATGGACTACGGAAAGGTTTTATTTGTCAAAAAATCTGCATTGGTAGCCATTGGCGGATTTGATGAATCGGTAAAATACAACCATTTATACGATCTGCGCCTAAAGATATCAGAAAACAATAAATTATATCGCATTGCAAACCGTTACAGCGGTTCATTTTACCGTGTGATCGCAGCGGGAAAAGAAACTGATGTTTTTGATTATTTAAAGGCGGGAAAAAGCATTCAGTTAGAGGCCGAACACGTAATTACAGAACACCTGAAACGTATTGGCGCATACATGGCGCCCGGTATATTTATGCCGAAAAATACGAAGTATAAAGATAAATCCACCCTTAAAGCATCCGTGATCATTCCCGTGGGTAACCGCCCGGAATTTATCGGTTTAGCTATTGAAAGCGTACAGCGTCAGACCGTACAGGATATTGAAGTTCTCGTTATGGTCAATGGCGGTGATAAAGATCTGACAGCGGATGTTGTTCGTGAATATATGGAAGGCGGCGCAAAATATGATCCCGCAAAACCGGATGTACGTCTCTATGTTTTGGATATTAACAGTATTGGTATGTGCCTGAATCTGGGCGCAAAGATGGCACGCGGTAAATATTATGTGCAGCTGGATTCAGATGATCAGTTGATTGAAGATGCTGTAGAAAAACTTTTGACAGTTTATAATACCGATCCGGAAATTGGTATGGTTATCGGTTCTTACGAAGTTTGGGAAAAACATTCAAATGGCAATATTACCCGTGTAGAAGATATGCCGGTGGTAACCCATGATGAATGGACCGATGATAACGGCCGCAACAACCTGCTGCGCATTAACGGTGCCGGTGCTCCGCGCTCTGCACGTATTGAAGTTATAAAAAATGTTGGTTATTTTAGTATCAATGATGATCCCTACGCACGGAATTATGGCGAAGATTATGAATTAGTCGGCAAAATTTCAGAACAGTATAAGATCGGTCGGGTTTGGGATCCGATATACAAAGTGGTTCGCCACGCCGGGGGTACTGATCACAGTATTGATCAGAATACTGTTGACAGAAATGATAATGCCAAAGACTGGGTTCG
>JAGLUM010000151.1 GCA_023134755.1 Fidelibacterota bacterium
CGAAGCCGGTTCAAACGTGAATGAACTGATCGCAGAATGTAGGAATTCGACGTCTATTGATTTACAGCTCCTTGTAGGGGATGCCGAACAGATTTATAGTCAGATTCCAAATTTAACATTTTCTAACCCTGATTATGAAATGCTGTACTGGAGTGCTTTTTCATTAGCGCGGCAGTGTATGATGCCGCCGGAAGGGGAATGCTCCTACGATTATTATGTTTTCTCACGCGAGCCGATCTGGGGCTGGGGACACGGCGGTCAGGTTTTTCATGAAAGCCTTGTAATGCTTGCTTACGCTTTTATGGACGGACAAAGCGCAATGAATTCCCAACGCGTTTATATGGAACGACAATGGGCGGACGGGTATATCAATTATCGAACAGGTCCTTATTTGAATGAAACGATTCCTTACGCCAGTCAATACACAACATCCGCTCCCTTATTAAATTGGGAAAATTGGGAGATTTATAAAATTACAGAAGACACGCTGTTTTTGCAGGAAGCCTATCAATCGGGATCAAAATTTTATCAATACTGGCTGGATAACCGTAACGCCGATGGAGATAGTCTCTGTGAATGGGGCGCTCATGCTGTATTAGAAAGTTTGCGCGACGGATGGGTGGCTGTTTGGGATCAGGTTGGCTGGCCTGCCAATTTCGAATGTATGGATTTGAATGTAATGTTGGTAAGTGAAGCGCATTCATTAGCTCAAATGGCTTTGGAATTAGGAAATACAAATGAGTACGACAGCTGGATAAACGAAGCGGCTAAACGCACGGAAGCAATCAATAATACCTTTTGGGATGAGCAAACCAATTTCTTTTATCATGTTGATAAAAACGATCATGACTTTACATACAATTCTGCCAATGATCTGAAACGGCAGGAAATCATCGGTTTTCTGCCGCTGTGGGCAAACAGCGCAACAACGGATCAAGCCGAAAAACTTGTTCAGGTATTGACCGATCCAACTAAATTTTGGCGCACTTATGGAATTCCTTCATTAGCGGCTGACGACGGCTACTATAATCCCAAAGGATACTGGAACGGCCCGGTTTGGGTTCAGTGGCAGTATCTGATTTTTAGAGGATTGATCAATTACGGCTATAATTATCAGGCTAAGCAATTAGCATATAAAGTATTAGCCGCTGTTATTGAGCAATTAAAGAATGATCATATTTTATGGGAATTATACAGCCCGGATGATCAATGGGCAGGGTATCATAAAACTTATATCTGGACAGCGATTGTCGCCCGTATGCTGATTGACTTAGAAGAATTGGAAACAAGTTTACCGAATGCTATTTCTCAAATGATACCTGAAACGGTATTTCTTAAACAAAATTATCCAAACCCTTTTAATCCTTTTACAGTTATCGGCTTTGAGCTACCTCAAGCAATGGATGTCGAGATAA
>JAGLUM010000152.1 GCA_023134755.1 Fidelibacterota bacterium
GGAGGTTCATTTCTTACCCATAAAGCCTTTATGAAGGCCCAGCGGATGGGCGCAGTTGGCGTAGTTGTCGGCGGATTTAATTACATTGATATTAAAAAGATACTCGGCTATGATCTTGGTGTTGCTATTACCGGTCAGGAAGAGATAAAGACAACCTTGATCATCACGGAAGGATTTGGCGAAGTACACATGGCACAGCAAACATTTGATCTGCTACAGTCCCACGAAGGAAAAATGGTGTCTATTAATGGCGCAACGCAGATCCGTGCGGGCGTTATCCGGCCGGAAATTATTGTTCCGCTTGAAGGTGAAAAAGAATTGAAAGAAAAAAAGCCAGATCTGTCTGGAATAGAGCCCGGAACAGAAGTTCGCGTTATCCGCGCACCCTATTTCGGCATGTTGGGGGAGGTAACCAAACTGCCGCATGAATTGCAGCGACTAGAATCCGGCTCCCTTGCTCGCGTAGCAAAAGTAAAAATCTACGAAACCGGCAAAGAAGTGCTCCTGCCCCGCGCCAATTTGGAAATGATTGAAAAAAAATAGGAACATATCATGAGATGCGCAAATAAGAACCTCGTGTTTCTATTCTTTGTTTTGCTGATTGCCGGCTGTAAGCCGGTAGAGGAAAACATCAATAAAGGGCAGTTTAAAATGGCAAGAAAACGTATTAATCGGGAAATTATATCCAACACATGTGATCCGATGCGGCGTATTGAGCTTGAAAACCAAAAAGAACGTATGTGGCGCATAGAACAGGATTTCAATAAATCCCGAGAAGATATCCTACCGTTTATTAAAAAATATTACCCCGATGTGACTGCAAAACAATTAACAGCATGGGAAGATGAAAAATCTCTTGAGAAAATGACCATTAACGGGCAAGATCGTTATTTCGTGCGGGCAGCAGAAAACCTTTTCCGAATCAACAGCGAAGCAAAGCAACGTAAAATTAGTGTTGATGGTGAAAAAAATAACCTTTTGAATATCTTTATTGGACAAAACATCCCCGAAATAATTAAAGACCTTAAAACACAGAAGGATATTACGGGAAAACCGGTTCATATGAAGTTTAGCTATACACTCACTGTTGATGCAGATGCCGTTCCCGGCGGTGAAATCGTTCGCTGTTGGCTTCCCTTTCCGCGAGAAGAAAATGCAAGGCAAACAGATGTGGAACTACTTTCTGCCAATTGCTCCGATTATGTATTGGCATCAAACCAGCATTTGCAGCGTACGGTTTATATGCAAAAACCGGCAGTTAAAGGAAGGCCAACAGTATTTGAAATTACATTTTTGGCAACCATGCGCCCGCAATGGTTTAATTTAAAAAACGTGGATATTTTACCATACAATAAAAATGCGCAATTATATCAAAAATATACCACGGAAAGATATCCACATATCCGGTTTTCACCCGCAGTGAAGGCCCTTTCAGAAAAAATAGTCGGAGATGAAACGGACCCC
>JAGLUM010000153.1 GCA_023134755.1 Fidelibacterota bacterium
CGCGCGGGCATTTCAACCTATCCCAGTCAGATGACATTCGGTTTTGGCATAAAAAAATCATTTATCAAAGTGGATTATGCCTATATCACTCACCCCATTATGAGCGGCACCCACTTCTTTACGTTGGAGATGTATAAACCCTAATACTTGCATTGGCATATACTATGAAAAAATTTCTATACATATTTTCTTTGTTTATCTGTTTGTCTCTGCTTGCCTATGCGCTGCCCGCTGATAAAATTGATATTAACAATGCGTCCGCGGAAGAACTGCGGCAGTTGCCGGTATCGGAAGATGTTGTCTTTCAGTTAGAAGAATATCTGCTGTATCACGGTGAATTTATATCTATTTATGATGTTCAAAGCATTAAGGGAATCTCATATACTGATTTTCTTGTTTTAAAGGATGTGTTGATGATCTTCCCGAAAATTGTTTTTGATGAGACCGAAACAAAGATCGAGGGCAGATATTATCGGCTTGAAAACATGATGAACGATGAAGGCGCATCTGAGGGTCTGGTTGAAACCTGGATCGATCTATTTACCAATCCACGCAATATTAATACCATGGGCTATTTTGATCTGGTGAATCTGCCTGCCGTCTCCCCTGTGGATGCCGCAGCGGTTATAACCTATCTGGCGGACGGAAACGAAATTAAATCCTCCCGGGATATGCGCGGAATTGAAGGGATCAGTTATTACGGATACCGGAATATCAGAGATTATGTACGCTATACCAACGATTTCACCGCCGCATGGAACGGCTACCTCACGGGAACTATCAAGGATTTTGCCGCACAGATCTCTCCGGATGACGATGGCGGTTTAATGGACCAGATGGTTTATGACAAATATCCCCTGGATGTTTATTATAAGTTCCATTTGAATTACGGTCAAAAATTGAGTTTTGGATTGGCATATACGCAATCGCTAAGCGAGCTTCCTCCCACCTTTGGAAATACCGCAATCCCAAAAATAAAAGGCTATGCCATTATCAATGATATTTCGTTCGGAAAACTGGGCGGGATCAACAAATTGATCATCGGTGATTTTATTGCCTCCTTCGGTCAGGGTGTTGTAATGGAAACAGTGGATTATTTCACACCCCGGAAATCCGGTTATGGCTGGCGGAAACGCATGATCGGTATCAGCGGGGATGCGTCACGGACACGGGCGTATTCACAGACCGGTATTACCGGTGAATATCAGTTTAAATCGCTGTTCATTACTCCCTTTTTCGCGTACAATACACGGGATGCCGTACTGAATCCGGACAGCTCATTTTCCGCCTTTATTCGCATGGAACCCCGGGTTGAAAACGGTCTCGGCGGTGATGTTGCCCTGGGCCTGATCGATAATGTCCACGAAATGATATACGGAAGCAATATCCGTTTTAAACCTATTCCTCAGGCGCATATCGGTTTTACTTTTTACGAAAGTCTTTACGATCGCAAGCTTGATTTTCAGCCGGAAGTTATTATTTCCCGTATGGATAAATACATGAATCAAATCGGAAATTCCGCGGATGCTGAAATAGCGGCCACCTACGAATCCTACGCGGAATCCG
>JAGLUM010000154.1 GCA_023134755.1 Fidelibacterota bacterium
GGAATGCCCTGCGAGGGTGTTTCCGGAATATGTCCACTGTCAAACATGGCTATTTGTTCTCTTGCTACGGTAGCTTCCTGCGATGGCCGGGAAATTTCAAAATCTAAGTTAGCAGATTTTGGAAGGCTATCTTCACCCCTGGAATCATCAATGTTTTTATTATCAAATCCGGTTGCGATCACAGTGATAAGCATTTCATCTTCCATTTTCGGATCAATCAGGGCGCCAAAGATAATGTTGGCATCTTCACCGGCTTCAGCAGTGATCATTTCGTTAGCTTTACGTATTTCTGACATTTTCATGTCATGGCCGCCGGTAAAATTGATCAGTAAACCACTGGCGCCTTTGATGGAATTATTTTCCAGCAAAGGACTGTGAATTGCATTCTCAGCTGCTTCAACAGCACGGTTAGAACCGCTGCATCGGCCGACACCGATTACCGCAGGACCTTTTCGGTTAATAACGGTTTTTACATCGGCAAAATCCAGGTTAATGATCCCGTTTTTAGTTATGAGATCTGAAATTCCCGCTGTACCCTGATTTAAAATGGAATCCGCGATATAGAATGCATCCTCAAAACTGGTATCATCATCAGCGATATCAAAGATTTTTTCGTTTGGAATTATAATAAGAGTATCCACATGTTCACGCAAACGCTCAATACCTTCAACAGCTCGCCTCATACGTGGTTTTCCCTCAAAAATAAAGGGTTTTGTAACAAATCCGATTGTCAACGCGCCGTTATTCTTTGCAATTTCAGCAATGACAGGAGCTGCACCCGTACCGGTGCCTCCTCCCATTCCGGCAGTAATAAATATCATGTCGGTATCGCGAACCACATCTTCCAGTCGCTCCTTGCTCTCTAAAGCCGCCTGATAGCCGATTTTGGCATTCGAACCGGCTCCCAGTCCGCGGGTCAGATTAGCACCGATCTGTATCTTGATTTCTGCCGTGTTTTCATTCAGAGCCTGTGCGTCGGTATTTACCGCAATAAACTCAACATCTGAAAGACTTTCCTTAATCATACGCTGGATAGCATTGCCGCCCGCGCCTCCAACACCAATTACCTTGATCTTTGCTTTTTGGTCTTTTAATCCATCATATTCGATCAACATAGGATCCTCCGTTTCTTTATTTTTAGAAAAATTCTGATAATCGTTCTTTAATTTTATTCCAAAGGGTTATTTTAGATTGTCCCGAAGGAAACTTTGGTTTTAAATACTTTTTATTTGCGGAATACAGCAAACCGATACCGGTTGCGTAATCAGGAGTATAATCTTCATGCTCCATGCCGTTCATGTGAATGGGGTAGCCGATTTGGCAGTTCATACCGAACATCTCTTCCGCGAGATGATCAATGCCGCGAAGCAGGGAACCGCCCCCGGTTAAGACAATGCCGGCATTCAACTGCACTCCCTTGATGTGTTCCATTGAAAAACTTAAAATTTCACGAATACGTGCTTCAATGTAACTGGATAACTGTACAGACGTTAAAGCGATGTCGGTCCTGCCGTTAACCGGTTTGATATAAAATTCCTTTGCACCTTCCATTTCTGCCTGTTTCATCGTTGCCCAGCCGTAATGTTTTTTAATGCGCTCGGCTTCAACAAAAGAGGTTTGGATCAGGGATGCGATATCCCGGGTAATGATCTGTCCGCCGAATCCAACAATGTTTGTACTGAAAAGATGTCCGTTTTGAAAAACAGTGATATCGGTTGTGCCGCCGCCGATATCGATCAGGCATACACCCAGTTCTTTTTGATCATAGGTCAGTACAGCTTCAGCTGAGGCCAGTGGTTCCAAAATAATATCGTTGACGTTAAGCCCTGTTTTCTGTACACAGTTAATCATATCTCTGGCATTGTTGATAGCTGCTGTAATGACATGTGCTTTCAGCGTGAGTTTGCTTCCGGACATACCCAGTGGATTTTTTACCACCATCTGATCATTTATAATGTATTCTTGGGGAATTACATGAATAATTTCACGATCGATCCCGATATTGATGTTTTTTATCGATTCTTCCAGTCGGACCATGTCCTTCTCATCAATAATATTCGCTTTTTTGCTGTTGTCAGCCCGGTTAATGGAGATGGCATGTTCTGTATCCATGCTGCGGATATGATCCCCGGCGATACCCACCGTCACCCCGCTTATTTTTTCGACACCTGCATTTTTTAAGGCCTCGGATACCGCGTTATCAATGGAATCACGGGTCAGATCAATATCTATGATCACCCCGCTTTTCATTCCGGAAGAAGGGACCTTTCCGATTCCAAGGATACGATACTCAGAGACACTTTTATCATACTCTCCTATAAGAGCACAAATTTTTGTGGTTCCGATATCCAGTGCACTTAAAATGATTTTTTCATTCATAGCTATACTCATATTTTATCCCGTATAATTACTTGACCGTTAAATCGCAAACTAACATATCTGAAACGACGCATGTCGATATTATCATGTTCCATTTTAATGATAAACGCATTTAAAATGTCGATGCGTTTTTCCAGTTGATCCTTGCCCAGGTACACCGGCGGATAGTTGGCATTTTTTTGAATGATCCACCCTTTTTCATCTGACCATGTGATATTATTGCAGTAGTCAGTAACATCATTACGGAAGCACTGGACATAGTTTATAAAATTAATAGCATGCCGGATATCCGGATGAAAGGTCGGTTTTCCGGGTTCGAATACCAGATCCGGATCCACTCCCTTAATAATAGGAAGGGAATCCACCGCATAAGAGTGAGGCATAGGCAGGACCGTGGCAAAAGCATCCAGCGCGTACTTGTCCCGTAAATTGATAAACACGATGGGCTGCCGTTCAATAACGTAAATATTGATAACATCAGGGAATTGCCGACTGATATACGCATTATAGATATAAGGTTCCTCGATCAGGCGTTTTATGCCGGTGTTTAGATCAAGATCAAACATATTAGCTCCGCGTTTGATCCCACTGATACGGGTAATGTGTTTTTCCGATAATTCATGATAACCGTGCACCACAATCGTTTTAACCGTAAAAACCTGTTGATAGCGGCAATAAACCAATGCCAGAAAAAAGATCAGCAGAGTAATAACCGCGTATAACACGGAATGAAAAAACCGGCGCCTATTTTGTTGCTCAGCGTGCATGATATTCCTTGTACAGTGCATCGGAGACTTCCCAAATATCTCCGGCTCCCAGGGTTAATATAATATCACCGTCAAGTATTTCAGGGATAAGCGTTTTAGCTACATCCGACATCTTCTTAATATAGAAAACCGGCATATTGCTGTTTTCTTTCATCATATCTACGATCATAGTGCTGCTAACACCTTTTATCGGCTTTTCACGCGCGGGATAAATATCTACGATATACACCTTGTCTGCTATCTCCAGTGCTTGTGCAAATCCCTCCGCGAAATCACGTGTTCGAGTATATAGATGCGGCTGAAAAATGGCAATGATACGCCGATTTTCATAGCGTATCCGCGCCGCTTTCAGGGTTGCCGTGATCTCTGTGGGATGGTGCGCGTAATCATCATAAAACAGAACGTCATCACATTGATGCCGCAGTTCAAATCGTCGTTCAACACCTGAAAAAGCATGAATACCTTTTCCGGCATCGGATATATTCAAATGTAAAAGATAGGCCGTGACAAGTGCTGCAGTGGCATTCAATACGTTATGCAATCCGACCTGCTGAATGTGAAACCGGCCGATGGATTTATTTTGATAACGCAGAGTAAAATCGGAACCGTTATTATAACTGATTTTTTCGATATGAAAATCAGCATGCCGGTTGGTGCCGTAGGCGACCCAGGGGCGGTCGATATACGGCAACAGGCTCCGGGCTTCAGGGTCATCACAGCAAAGAATGACAGACCCGTTCTCGGGAACGCTGTTCGCGTATTCCAGAAAGGCCTTTTTCATATCCTCAATATCCCGGTAAATATCAAGATGATCCGCATCCACGTTGGTAATAATTGCCAAGGTGGGGGGGAGTGCCAGAAATGTTCTATCATACTCATCGGCTTCAAAGATAACATGTGTTTTCGAATCCATGCGGGCATTTGTTTTTAGATCTTTAAGAATACCGCCGATAAACAAAGACGGACGCGATCCGCAGGCATCCAATGCGGCTGCAATAATGGAAGCAGTCGACGTTTTCCCGTGGGTTCCCGCAACACCGATACGTATAGGCCAGATTGACAGTAACATCCCCAGAAATTCTGCCCGGCGGATTAACTTAATACCAAGCCGCTCTGCTTGTTTGTATTCCGGATTATCGGGTTTAATGGCGCTGGAGTAGACCACAACATCCTGTGATTGAACATGATTACGATGATGATCGGTATAGATGTGGACACCAAGGGACTGTAAATGCTCGGTAATGCTGCTTTCCAGAGTATCTGATCCCGTAACAGAAAATCCAAGGTGGATCAACACCTCCGCGATACCGCTCATGCCAATACCGCCGACACCGATCATGTGAATGGTATTAGTAGACCCGAAAATGGTATTAATTCTGTTTTCTCTCATATTAACTCCAGGCATAAAGTGATCGTAGTGTTGAAATAATTGATTTAGCAATAATATCGGACGTATCTTCTTCCCGGCGGGGAAATGAATCTGCCATACGCTTCAAGTATTCCGGATCCCTGATCATAGAATGGATATGCTCAGAAATCTGATGTTTTGGAAAATCATGTTCCTCGATGATCAGAGCACAACCCTGTGATTCCAGAGATTTAGCATTATAATACTGATGATTTCCGGCGGCCGTGGGCAGAGGGATCAAAATGGCCGGGACCCGCATGTGTTCTATTTCTGCCAGAGTAAGCGCGCCTGCGCGTGATATCACCATATCCGCGGCGGAATACGCGGCAGACATATTATCAATGTAAGGCAGAAGTGTAACAGCAGACTGTTTGCCCAGCTGCTTGTGCAGCATATCATAGCTGGCTTTACCGGTCTGCCATAAAACCTGAATGTTGTATTTATCGATCCAGGATGTAATGTGTTTCGCGATATATTTATTGATACCCAACGATCCCTGACTGCCGCCAAAGATAAAAATGGTAAAAGGTTTAAGATTTAGACCCATTTCCGCGCGCGCCGCAGAGGTATCCATACACTTAATGTTGCTGCGGATAGGATTTCCGCTTTTAATAAATAGCACATCATGTTTGATATGATCTTTGACCGCATCATAGGCGTAGAAAAATCCTATTGCATGTTTGGATAAAATACGGCTGGTCACGCCCGGAAAGGCATTTTGTTCCTGCACAAAGAGCGGAATATGCCGGCGGTTTGATATATAACCCGGAATGCCTGAGACATACCCGCCGGTTGCGATGGTAGCGATCGGATCAAGCCGACGGTAAACAGCCCATATTTTGATAAAAGAGCGTATCAAACGAAAAGGTAATATGATATTTTGCAGCAGGGATTTAAGCGACAGATAACGCGAGAAACCCTTTACGGGGATCAATGTGTAAGGATAGCTGTTTTTCGCTGCAAGGCGTTGTTCAATACCAAATCTCGAACCGATATAATGGCAGTCAATATGTACACCTTTAAGCAGTTCTCCTGACAGACGCTGAATCGCGTCGGCAATAGCAACTGCCGGATAGTAATGTCCGCCGGTACCGCCACCGGTAATAATAACGGTATATTTTTGTTTAGAGCTCATGTAAAAACTCTGCCTTTTTTTGCAGTTCATGTTGCGACTGCTTTATAATATTCAAGCAAATGCCGATCAATGACATATTTATCAGTAGCTGTGTCCCGCTTTTGCTGATAAAAGGCATCGGGAGACCGGTTACAGGTCCAAGTCCAACGCACACGATTGCATTGATAAGCGCGTAGTAAATAATGGCAAACGCGGTAGCAAATATGATGCTTTTTCCAAAATTATCATCCACGTGTTTGGCTAGGCGCAGCATAGAAATAAATAGAATAACAAATCCTAGTATGATCAGGGCAGTAGTAATAAATCCGAGTTCTTCACCCGCGATGGAAAAAATAAAATCAGTATGAGCTTCGGGTAAAAAGAGATTTTTTCCGGTGCTGTTACCAAAGCCGCGTCCAAAGAACTGACCGCCTGACAGACTGATCATAGATTGCCGGATCTGATAATTGCCATTTGAAATATCTTCCGGATTCATAAAAGCTAAAATACGTCCCCGGCGGTAAGGCGAGATCCAGATATAAACACCGGAGATGAGCGTCAGAACACCTGTTACGAGTCCAAGCTGCCACAACGATGCACCCGAAATAAAGAGTAATGTGGCAATGATAAGGAATAAGGAAAAAGCTGATGAGAAATCCGGAGTAAGTGCGATCATGGCGATCAGGACAAAAGAAATAAGCAGCGGAGGAAGTAGTCCTTTGCGGAATTCACCCAGTGTTTCCTTATGGTTGGCAATGTATCCGCTGACATAGATGATAAGTGTAAATTTTACCAGCTCGGCCAGCTGAAAAAGATTTCTACCGCTAAGAGCAAACCAGCGAACCGGGGCGCTGCTTCCGGAGCCGAATTTTTTGATAAGTGTAATACTTAGCAGAATCACAGTAACAAATAAGAACAGCCAGGTAAAACGCTTCAGTTTTTTATAATCAATGAGATAGAATACAAAGCAGAACAGAATAGAAAGGACAAGGTATTTAATGTGGCTTTCAAAGAAACTATTGGCATTTCCGTCGATATTAAAGGCAACCCGGGTACTTGCTGAAAACAGGATCAGCATGCCGCCACAGATCAAAACGAGCAGTGTGATCGCGAAAACCTTAAAACTCAGGGGATATTCTAATTTATTTGCTTTCATTACCTAATCCCATAATGTTTTTAACGATCCGTTTAAAATGATCACCCCGCGCCGCATAATCAGAATATTGATCAAAACTAGCGCAAGCGGGCGAGAACAATACCGCGTCTCCGGGGTGCGCCCGTTCAAATGCAGCCATCACCGCGGTCTTCATATCATAACAAGCCAGAGGTGAAAATGCCGCGAGCTGCTGTTGTATTTTTTTGCTTGCTTCCCCAATGACATAAATGCTATCCTTATCAGATAAATAGGAGGCTAACTCTTTGAAATTACTATCTTTATCCCTTCCACCAAGGATCAGATGCAGCGGGGAATTGAAGCTTTGAATAGCCATCTTTACCGCATCAATATTTGTTCCCTTGGAGTCGTTATAAAAACGAATATTACCTGCTTCACCGGCAAATTCAATACGGTGCGGTATGCTCTCAAATTCACGCAGGGAAGTAAAAACACCCTGATGATTTTTGATAAACGGAGATACCGCAGAGGCGGCACTGGCTATATTATATTCATTATGAATTCCAAAGAGCTTGATGTCCTTTTTTTCCAGATGATGCCAGGTGTCCTGGAGCTTAAAAGAGAAACTTTCCCCGTCAAAATACGCGATGGAATCCGGCAATTTCTTTTTGGATACCGGAATGACATAGGCCCGGGTCTTTGCATGGGCATTGATGACCTCATCATCACGGTTTAACACCGCAACATCTTCTTTTTCCTGATTGATCAGGATACGGCACTTTGTCAGCGCATAATCCAAAAATGAGTCGTAACGGTCAAGATGATCCGGAGTAATATTAAGGATAACGGCCACATTGGGTTTGAAATCCTTTGTTGTTTCTAACTGAAAACTGCTGATCTCTGTTACATACATGGGGTGAGTACCGGTGCCGGAAACAATAGCCGTATATACTGCCTGTGAAAATGAATGCCCGATATTACCGCAGGCTACGGCATCTACACCGCAGCGGTTCAGCATGTCGGCGATCAGACTTGTGGTTGTGGTCTTACCGTTGGATCCGGTTACTGCGATAATTGGACTTTCGCTAAACCAGCTGGCAACCTCAATTTCGGAATATACCGGAATATCACGGATATTAAGTTCACGAACAATAGGAGAGGAAGTGGGAATACCCGGACTAAGAATGACAAAATCGGAATGAAAAATTTGTTCACTGTGATGCGCGAATTCATATTCAATACCGTGTTCATTAAAAATGGCCAGCAAATCCGGCGTTTTCAGATTCTTATTCATCTCACTGATACGAACTCGGGCTTCATGTTTTGCAAGCAAAATAGCCGCTGAGATGCCGCTTCTTCCAGCACCTAATACAGTAACTATTTTATCTACAACGCGCATACATGACTCCTTTATTGAATCTTAAATGTTACTAACGACATCAGTGCACAGAGAATACCCATAATCCAAAAGCGAATAACAATTTTGGATTCCGGCCATCCCGACTGCTCGAAATGGTGATGCAGGGGCGCCATTTTGAACAGGCGCCGGCCTTCACCGAAACGTCTTTTTGTGTGACGAAACCAACCGACTTGTAAAACGACACTCAGCGCTTCGATAACAAAGACCATGCCGATCAGGAGAAATATTATTTCTTTTTTCAATATAATGGCAACAACTCCCAGTGCTGCACCGTATGCCAGCGATCCGGTGTCGCCCATAAAGACTTCAGCCGGTCGGGAATTAAACCATAAGAATCCGACGAGACCTCCCAGCATAGCAGACAGAAAAACCGTCAGCTCACCGATATCCGGAAGATACAGAATACCAAGATAGTAACTAAAGTCAACACGACCGGACAGATAGGAAATAAATAATAAGGCTATCGCGGAAAGTGCCATCAGTCCGGATGCCAGCCCGTCCAGTCCATCCGTTAAGTTTACGGCATTTGAAAATCCAGTAATGTAAAGAATAACAAAAGGTGCATAGAAAACACCAAAATTTACCATGACATTTTTCAGGAAAGGCAGGGAAGTTGCCGTGATCAGGGTCGGATCACTGGGATATAAGTACATGAACAATGCAACGATCAGACCGATAATAACCTGTCCTGCAAGTTTGTAGCGGGCTACTAAGCCTTTTTTCATTTTTTTGACAACTTTTAAATAATCATCAATAAAGCCAATTGCACCCATCCAAATGGTAACAAACATGACCAGCAAAACATATCGGTTACTGAGATCTGCCCACAATAAGGTAGGCACAAATACCGCCAGATGGATTATTAGACCTCCCATAGTCGGCGTACCGGCTTTTGCGTGATGGCTTGCCGGACCATCATGACGAATGGTTTCACCAATATGATAATGTTTGAGGGCTCGAATGATGTACGGACCCAGAAAAAAAGTGATAAGCAGTGCAGTGATAGCTGCAGCGGCACTGCGAAACGAGATATAGCCCATGATATTTAACCATGAAACATGTTCTCTTAGCGGATATAATAGCATATATAGCATATCACACATCCTTGATGAGAGAAATAATATCTTCAACGGCCATTCCCCGCGACCCTTTGAATAACACGATATCTCCCGGTTTTATAATTGATAGCAATGATTTAGCTACTTCATTTTTATTTTGAAAATGCTGCGCAGAGGGAACAGCCAATTCCCGCGCTTTATTGACGGTATAAATGCTGTCTTTTCCGTAACACAGCAAATGACTGATATCGGAATCTGCCACAGCGTACGCGATATCTTCATGACTGGATTGCGCTTCGATCCCCATCTCCAGCATATCAGCAAAAACCATGATCTTGCGACCGGATGATTCCATTACCTTCAGTGCGTCAATGGCATTTTTAACTGACAATGGATTGGCATTGTATGTATCGTCAATAAAGGTGATGTCATGCCAGTGTTCAATTTTACCTCGCCCGGCTGTCGCCTGAAAGGTCTCAATTTGACTGATAATGCTGTCCTTTTCCAGTCCCAGAGTTTGGGCAATAGCATATACCGCTGTTGCATTCATCGCGGCGCCCTTACCTATACTTTGTAAATGTATGGGTGTTCCGTCCGTGGACAGAATATAGCAGCCTTCTGCGTCAACAGATTGGATTTTTAAAGTAATATCCGCAGTATTTTCGAGAGCGTACAGAACACGTTTGTGCATATCCTGCGGATATGCGGCAATTCGCGGGTCATCCTGATTGATAAAAAGGATACCGCTCCGGTTCACAGCATCAAATAATTCATATTTTGCTTTTTGTACATTTTCTATCGAGCCGAATCCGCCCATATGAGCATTCGCTATAGTGGTGATCAGTCCGTAATGCGGCTGAATGATCCCGCACAAATCACGGATCTCTCCGATAGAAGCAGTGCCCATTTCCAGAATTGCAATATCTTCATCGCCCGTCATTTGCAGAATGGACAAAGGTAAACCGATATGGTTATTATAATTTTTAAGGGTTTCAGCAACGCGCATATGCGGGCGCAGTACATGCGACAAAAGTCTGCGCGTAGATGTTTTCCCGGCACTGCCGGTGATCGCAATTACCGGCATGGTGAAAGTTTTTGCATATAACGCGGCCATATCACGCAGCCCTTTATAAGTATCTTCTACAATAATAAGCGGTTCATCCGGGGACGCTGTTAAAGCATATTCCCGGTTTACCAGCGCTGCTGTTGCGCCGTTTTTTAGGGCTGCGAACACATAGAGGTGACCATCCGAATGTTCGCCTTTCAGCGCGCAGAAAATATGTCCCCCGGGGATATGCCGGGAATCGATACTAACACCGTTGAAAGAGGAAATATCGATGTTCCGTAAAGTGAATGGTCCGCGATGTAATATGTCTGTCTTCATAATTTTTAGGATACCCCGATACGGAGAGGGTTCTCCGTATCGGGGTTGGTAGAGGGTTATTTGTTTGTCTCCAGCGTTAAAATAATTTCTTTATCATTAAAGGGAATTTTCTCACCCTTTATCTCCATGTAAGTTTCAGCGCCCTTACCCATGATCATCAGCAGATCATCCGGCGTTGATAAATTATATGCTTGTGTCAGCGCTTTTTTGCGGTTTAGACAGATTCTGACATGCCGGGTATTTCCCATACCCCGCAAAATGTCATCCACGATTTGCCGGGCCGGCTCGTTTCGGGGATTATCATTGGTTAATATGATCTCATCGGAATAACGGATCGCGATCTCTCCCATTAACGGACGTTTTTCCCGGTCACGATCCCCGCCGCAGCCAAATACGGTAATGATGCGTTTTTTATTCTCCAACTGAGAAGCTGCTTTCAACGCCTTTTCCATCGCATCGGGAGTATGCGCGTAATCTATCACAGCGGTGCCGCGTGCAGTATGGATCATTTCCATCCGTCCCGGGATCGGTCGGAAAAGGGTATTATTTAATGATTGAGGGATTTCAGGATACACACTCAGCCAGGCGGCTATGCTACCGGCAATATTTTCGGCGTTAAAACGCCCTAAAAGAGGCGTGCGGATAGGAATAGGGCCGTTAGGGGTATTCAATATTCCCTTAATACCCTGAACAGAGACTGATAATTCGCTGAAATATACATCCGCGGAACTGTCCTGAACGGAATATGTCATTTTGGGTATTTCAACCATGTCATTCAGGCGTTTTCCGTAGGGATCATCAATATTTATAATGCTGTAGGCTCCCGGTTTCAGCTGTTTAAATAAAAGTGTTTTGCTTCGAAAATAGGCTTCCATATCCGGATGAAAATCCAGATGATCCTGGGTGAGATTGGTAAATATGGCAGCGTCAAACTGTAAAGAATGTACACGTTTCAGAGCAAGAGCATGAGAAGAAACCTCCATAAACGCGGCGTCGATATTTTCCTGTGAAAAGCCTTGTAAAAGAGCCGCAAGATCTCTGCTTTCGGGTGTGGTACGTTCTCCCTCACTTGCAGAATTTTGTGTTTTTACCCCCAGGGTGCCAATAAGTGCCGGATGCATTCCCGCGGATTCTGCTAATTGATACAGCAGGTGCGTAATGGTCGTTTTACCGTTGGTTCCGGTAACACCGAACAGGGGATAGGTCGGAATATTATAAAAGGCAAAGCTCAATTCCGCGAGTACGGTACGGGTATCCAGCACAATAATTTGCGGACAGTCACAATCCACTGCGTGTTCGACAATGCAGGCAACAGCGCCGCGTTTTACCGCGTCAGAAATATAAGCATGCCCGTCTGTTTGGAAACCTTTTATGGCAACGAACAGGGTGCCGGGTTTTACCTGTCGCGAGTCATATTCTATATGATGTATGGCGGCATCTCCGCCTTCATAGCGGAAAGGAACCTGTAATTCTTGTAATAATAATAGTAATTGCATTATGGACGCACCTCCAGCCGGCAGGATGCATTTTCTTTCAGGTAGGTACCCGCAGCGGGGTACTGATGACTTACCTTGCCGCGATCGATATTGCGTTCTACTTTCAGACCGATAGCTTCTAATTTCTGCTCGGCATTCAGGAT
>JAGLUM010000155.1 GCA_023134755.1 Fidelibacterota bacterium
TCTTTGTTGCTTGGTGCCTTTGTGTGAGGTTCTTTCAATTCAAAGCATCTTCAATAATAATTTCCAACAATTCAGGAAATCCAATGCCCAATGCCTTTGCAGATTTAGGAACCAGGCTGGTGGCCGTCATACCGGGAAGTGTGTTGGCTTCCAGTAAATAAATTTCCTTATCCGGCGTCATACGAAAATCAATGCGGGCATAGTTTTTGAGTCCTAATACCTTGTACACTTTTACCGCATAATCCTGCATGCGTTTTGTGATCACATCATCCAATGGGGCCGGAACTGTGTATTCGGTTTTATCGCCCATGTATTTTGCTTTGTAATCATTTACGCCGTGCGGATTCACTTTAACGATTGGGAAGGCCTCACCTTTAATGACGGGAATATTATATTCTCCGCCGGGAATATAGGACTCAATAATTACTTCATCGCTAAATTTCAGGGCTTCACTTGTAGCTTCGTAAAGATCGGTTTCTTCAAGGAAAACCGCAAGTCCCATAGATGATCCGGAATTATTGGGTTTTACAACCAAGGGAAATGAAACCGTATCGGGATGATGAATGGGAGTATGATGCAATTCGCCGGCGGCGCATTTTACTCCAACCGAACCCACAAGAATTTTTGTTTTGTATTTGTCCATCGCAATGGCGGATGCTTCAAAACCGGAACCCGTGTAGGGAATACCAGCTATATCCAGTACCGCGGAGATCACACCGTTTTCACCGTTTTCACCATGCAGTGCGTTAAATACCAGTTTGACATTTTCTTTCTTTAAATAGGGAATATGATCGATAAAATAATGATCGCGCAGTTCTGACATTGTTTTAAAATCCATGTCCTTCATGGAAATCGTATCCAGACTTTTGCGAAAAATATCCATATCACAAAGTGGCGTAGCGGGATCTAAAAACAGGATCTCATGTCCCATGCTTTCCAGTGCCTGTGCAATGGCTGTTCCGCTGTGCAGTGATACTATTCGTTCCGGTGACGCGCCACCCAATAATACACAAATTTTCATTTATTGTTTCCTTTGTTCGTTTTCAAGATCTGTTGTACGGCATCCTGTAAATTATCAACCCATATATACAATTGCCCTCCGGCATCACATTTTTTCCGTGTCTCAAATCCTCTGCCTTGATCGACCAGATAAAAAGGGATCCCAAGTCGATGCGCGGCCCCGGCATCACCGTAACCATCACCGACAAACACTGTTTCTTCCAGGAGAAGACCGTATTCACGTACTGCCTGCTCAAACAATCCTGTTCGCGGTTTTCTGCAAACACACGCATCTTCATCTTTGTGCGGACAATAGTAATAATCTGAGATATGCCCACCATCGGATTCAGCATCGTGAATTACCTTCTCAAAGATCGCTTCGGCGGTTTCAACATTAAGCAATCTTTTCGCGATCCCTGCCTGGTTGCTGATCACAATGATGCGAATACCAGCATCGCTGAGTTGTTTAATTGCCGTTGCTACGTCTTTATACAGATGAACGTCCTCTACCCGCAAAATGTAATCCGGTTTATCAACGTTCAAGACGCCGTCACGGTCTAAAAACACAGTTGTTATTTTCATGCTCTATTTTATTAAAATTTGGGGGCTGTTGCAAATCTTTCATTGATAAACCGTAGATTCCACAAATTGCGCAGACCTCTTAGGTGTTTTCTCTTCAAATGCCCCTTTCAGCTTTTTGCGTAAAGAAAATCAGATGAAAATGCGTTAAAAAGTGTGGATGTTTAACGAGCATCGCGAGGAGTTTCCACACTTTAGTATTTTCAGAAGATTTTTAGCCTAAAAAGTTGCGGGGCTGTATTTCTTTTGTTACTTTTCTTTGTACAAGCAAAGAAAAGTAAGAAGTATTTGATAATCACTAATTTATCCCTCATATTATAATACTTAAAAAACAAATATCTATAACAACGTGTAATATGAAAACAACAAAGCCAATGGGTTGTGATATTAAGAGCGACAACCCGGATACATTAACCAGCTAAACTGAGTACCACATGTTTAAAAAATTTAAAGAATTAGAATACCTGATCTTAGCGAAATATTATTTCCTGGGAATCGTGCTGGCCGTTTTGATCTATCAATTTGTGACCATCTCACTCAGCAGTCATTCCCTGCGCTTAGATGCATTCATTGAAGCTGAAACAAATATTCGCCTTTTTGCCAGCCTTATTGGTGGTTTCTTTGGTGGCTTGGTGTATCTTCTGATCTCGCGAAACGAGGAACAGCGAAAATTAAGAGAAAAAATCATCTGGAAAAAAATTAAAGAAAAAGGCAATAGGTATATCATTCTTGTCGGTGTTCTTGCGTGTTCTTTGGGATTTTTCGTTACCGGATTAATTAAAGCTGCGCTGGATATGGAAAGCAAAACCAATTTTTTCCAATCGTTATTCTCATATGAAAATAATGTCAACTATATTGGACGTATTCTGGCGGCGGGATTGTTTGGACTGTTCCTAAGTATTGGGGTGATTAAGAGGTTAAAGAAGATGTATGGGAAGTG
>JAGLUM010000156.1 GCA_023134755.1 Fidelibacterota bacterium
CATGACTGGGGCATCTTCTATTCTGTCTTTACCAATAATTTCCAGACTAGAAGCCAGGTCTGCCTTTATCACTTCTTTTTCAGCCACAACAGTTACTGCGTCCATGGTGAGCGTCTCTTGGGTCATGGCAAAATTAAGTTGAATGGTTCGGTCCATATTCACTCTGACCTTTTCCATAGTAAAGTTGGCATACCCCATCATGGTAACTTTCAGGGTATACGTGCCTGGAGCTACATTCAAAATGACAAAATAACCGTCTTTATCTGAAAAACTTCCGGTTATGTGCTCCAATTTAACTGCCGCATCATTATCCCACTTTTCCGTGATCATGATGTTTGCGGCTACCAGCGGTTCATTTGTTCCACGGTCATAGATCATACCTGAAATTTTTCCGCCTGCCGCACATAGAGTCAATGGAATCAATACCATAACAAAAAGTATCAGAAGAATTTTTGATTGTCTGAACATCATAAATCTCCTTGCATTATTAATTATCCTAAGAAGTCTTAAGTTTGTACTTATCTGTGCTGTTGTGTTTAATCTGTATATTCGTGATTTGTATTGGTTGTAACCGTTGCCGGAAACACTTAAACATAATTTAATTTTGTTCTTTTGTCAACTTAATTGTTTTTTGAAATTATTTTTCATAAATTTATTATATAGTTTTAAATTAATTATAAGTTCTTAAAAATGAGATAATTAAAATGAGCGTCATTGCGGTAGATTTAAAAACAAATAAGATTAGTACCGCGCTACTTAAAATAGACGGCGAATTTATAGAAAGCAAAAAAAGACCCCTTGGCGACTTACGGGCGACCCAGGTTGGTCGATTTTTATGCTCTCAGATAGATGATTTTATTCATAAAGCTGCTTCCCATCATGTCAAAGTAAAAGCTATCGGGATTTCGGTACCGGGTATATTTTATGAAAAAACCGGTGTTGTCTGGGCCCCAAATATTCCCGGCTGGAGAAACTATCCCCTCATTGAGGATCTTAAAAAATATCCCTACCCCGTACGGGTCATGTCAGATCGCTGTTGTCATATCCTTGCCGAACAGTGGAAAGGTGCCGCGAAAGGCTGTAAAAATGTGATATACTACTCGGTCGGCTCCGGAATTTACGCCGGGATCATGATAGACGGAAGGATTTTGAGGGGAAACAGCAATATTGCAGGCGCCATTGGATGGATATCTGTAAATGAAAAGTTTGAAAATGAATATAAGAAATGCGGTTATCTTGAATACTTCGCGTCGGCAAAAGGTATTGCCGATCGTGCCCATGAACTGGCAAACACAACTGCGGACTACGACGGTCCCCTTCTGAACAAGGAAATTAATGTTCAGGATGTCTTCAATGCCTACAAATATGAAGACCCGGTAGCTGAAAAGGTTTTGGATCAGGCCGTAAAATACTGGGGTATTTCCATCGCCAATCTTGTGAGTGTCTTTAATCCCAGTAAAATTATTTTAGGCGGTAGTGTATTTGGACCTGCCACACAATTTATACACCGGATTTATGAAGAAGCAGCCAGATGGGCACAGCCTATCAGTATGCAGGATGTAACCCTGGAGCTCTCAGAGCTTGGGAACCATGCGGGTCTTGTGGGTGCCGGTAGACTTGCTCTCATCGCCTCTGAAGAACTTCAGACATGATTTTAAACTCACTTCTTGACAATAAGTGTTTTTTGTTCTAATATAAATCAGTCTTTCTGATATTCAGTTGGGCGACAATTGCAAATTAAGCAAATAAATAATTTTTTATAATTTAATAAGAGTTTCTTATTCAAAGGGTTATGTATGGACAATAAATGTTTTATCGGTATTGATTCAGGCGGTACCAAAGTATCGGGAGCGTTGTTTGACTCCAATGGAACCATTTTAACGGAAGATACTGTTCTTCTCAAGGGTGCCGGCGGTAAAAAGGCGGCAAGTCTGATGATTGGTTTGATTATTTCCTTGATTGAACACGCTCATTATACAGGCAAAAAACCGGTTTCTCTTGGCGTTTGCATTCCGGGAATTGTCTATCAAAAAACCGGAAAGGTTTGGGCGCCGAATATTCCGGACTGGGATGATTATCCCCTCTTAGATGATTTGAAAAGATCTGTAGGAAACGATTTATCCATCAGCATCGACAGTGACCGGGCATGCTACATTCTGGGTGAGACCTGGCTTGGTTGTGCCCGTGGATCTAAAGATGCGATTTTCGTTGCTGTGGGAACCGGTATTGGTGCCGGGATTCTTATGGATGGTAAAATTTTACGAGGTTACAAAGATATTGCAGGTGCTACCGGCTGGATGGCTTTACAGAAACCTTACGATAAAAAATACGATACCTGCGGATGTTTTGAATATTATGCCTCCGGAGACGGTATTGTCAGAACGGCACAAGAGATAATAACTAAAAATCCTGATTATCAGGGAATGCTGAATAAAAACAATTTACGGGCACAGGATGTTTTTGCCGCGTATGAAGAAGATGATCCGATCGCAATTGAAACCTTTGATAATGTGATTGAGCTTTGGGGTATGGCTGTGGCAAATTATGTCAGTCTTTTTAATCCTGAAAAGATCATTTTCGGTGGCGGTGTCTTTGGTCCCGGTGTTTGCTTTATCCCAAGAATTATAAAAGAAGCAGAAAAATGGGCACAGCCCATCGGCATAAAACAAGTAACGGTTGTACATACCACGTTGGGGAAAAATGCGGGACTTATCGGTGCCGGTCGGCTTGCAATCATGAATGAGAAAAAGGACATATGATGAAAAAAAATAACCTGTCTTTTATTGCCGCTTGTTTTGGCATGTTTCTTTTTGGAATTGTGATGCTGTCACTGGGCACAATTAATACCTATCTTGTAGATAAATTTCAGCTGGATAGTTTATCTGCAGGCAGTTTAGCTTCCCTCCTGCCCTTTGGAATTCTGATCGGATCGCTTGTTTTCGGACCGATAGTGGATCGTTACGGTTATAAGTTACTGTTAATTTTCAGCACAGCTTTTATTATTTTAAGTATTTTGATAATTGCTTACACAAGATCATTTCTGTTCATTCAGGCCGGATTTTTTCTCATTGGTTTCACCGGTGGAATCATTAACGGTGGGACCAATGCGTTAGGATCAGATGTGAGTATTGAAAATAAAAGCGCTAAACTGAGCCTGTTGGGTGTGTTTTATGGTATTGGCGCTCTGACTCTGCCCTTGGTGACCGGTTTGCTTTCAAAGTATTTCAATTATCAATCAATCATTGTGGGGATCGCTTTTTTTCTTCTAATCCCCGTCATATATTTTCTTGCCATTCCCTTTCCCCCGCCGAAACAACAGCAGGGTATCCCCTTGAAAAAAGTTTTTTCCATGTTCAAAGATAAGGTTCTGATACTTTTCTCCTTTGTTCTGTTTTTCCAAAGTGCTGCGGAAGGAATATCAAACAATTGGACAACCAGCTATTTGAAGGACATTCATGGTTTTGCTGACAGCAAGGCTCTGTTTTCTCTTACCGTGCTGGTTATTGGAATGACAGTCGGTCGTCTTATTTTAAGTTATATCTTAAAACATATTAAACCGATTTTT
>JAGLUM010000157.1 GCA_023134755.1 Fidelibacterota bacterium
TGATCTTTCCCCCGAAAATAGGAGTATGCAAAATGAGAGAAATCTCATTATACTAACATTAAGGGAAAGGAGAAGCAGATGCGTCAAAGTCGATTTACCGAGGAGCAGGTTGTTTCCATTTTGAACCAGGCGGACAATGGGATAACGGTTGCCGAATTATGCCGTAAACTAGGAATAAGTGAGCAGACGTTCTATCGCTGGAAGAAAAAGTACTCAGGAATGGGTGTAACCGAAGTCCGGCGTTTGAAACAATTGGAAGTTGAGAACAGAAAGTTAAAATCTTTGGTTGCTGATCTATCCTTAGATAAGGTCATGTTGCAGGATGTTCTGCGAAAAAAAGCCTAACGCCTGTCCGAAAGAAGGAAATTGTCCGGGATTTTGCTACGGTATATCAAGTTGGGATTAATCGTGTATGTAAACTTGTAGCCCTTTCGGGGTCGGTTTATTACTACAAATCTAGACGGGACAGGCGGGAAGTATTGAGAATGCGTTTAAAAGAACTGGCCTATACGCACATAAGCTATGGGAGTCCCCGGTTACACGTGTTATTGCAACGAGAAGGCTGGCATGTCAATCATAAATGCGTAGAACGCTTATATCAGGAAGAAGGTTTAACGCTTGCAAAGCGCAAACCCAAACGTTATCGCGCTTTGGCAGTCAGATGTGTGCGCGAATTGCCCGGTAAATTAAATGAAAGCTGGTCAATGGATTTTGTACATGATCAAACGGCCGATGGTCGGCGTTTTAAGATCCTGACGGTCATTGATATTTACAGCAGGGAGTGTGTGATCGCAGATGCAAAATTCCGTTATCGCTCGCAGGATGTTATCAATGCTTTGCAGAAGGCCATAGATGAGCGGGATGTTCCGGAGAAGATTTGGTGTGACAATGGAAAGGAATTCACTTCTCGGACTATGGATGTCTTTGCGTATATGCAAGGAATTACGATGCAATTTTCCAGACCGGGAACACCTACAGATAATGCTTTTATCGAATCATTTAATGGCCGTTTGCGCCAGGATTGCTTAAATCATAACTGGTTCACCGACATGGAAGAAGTACAAAAAACACTTGAGATGTGGAAAATAAATTATAATTTACATCATCCACACAGTTCATTGGCATATATGAGCCCGGGGGATTATGCGAGATCCTCACGTGAGAATAGTGAGGCAATTAAGCCTTCAGCTACACTGGATTTAGTGCCCCAAAGCGTGCAAATCCTAACATAATAAACACTCCGGATTTAGGGGGAAGCGCAAAACAGTTTTCACTAACACATCCAACTGTCTGACAAATGGGGGAGGGTAAAATGAGTTTTAATTCATTTTATTTTTTGTTAGGCACAGGCTCTTTTTTTAATATATAAATGTCATGATCCACCATTGTTCCGTAAAGATTTTCAGCATTTTTGACTGTTTTTACTTTTTTGAATCCAAGTCTTTCAGGGATTGCTTTACTTCTTCTGTTAACTATTGCACAAGCAATTTCAATTGTATTCAATCTTAGTTCATTGATACAATAGTCAATAACAATTTCACTTGATTTCGTAATAATTCCCTTTCCTTGTTGTTCTTGGTCAATCCAGTATCCAATACTTGCTTTTTTATTTTCTAAGTCTATCTTGGGTAATCCTATAATTCCGATAAGAACGCCATTTTTTCTAATTAGGAATTGAAGACCCTTTTTTTGCGCATACTGGTCTTTACTCTTTTTAATAAATTTTTTAGTGTCTTCTTCCTTTTTTGTCATGTCAAGCCAAGGAAGCCATTGTCTTAAATATTCCCGATTTTTTTCTATCAAATGAAATAATTCAATAGAATCCTCATCTTGGACAAGTGCCAGTGTAATATCTTCATACTCGAATTTCATAGCTTGTACATCAGGTCTATGTATATTCATTGTTGTACGCGGGGCTTTATTCATTATCAATTTATTTTTCTTTTAATTGTTTAAATTTTAAATATTGATTATTTGTCAAATTATCTAAAATTTACTTTCAACATATTTTCTAAATAAATCAGGATGGGTTGTTTTCCATGAAAGATAACCACCCAAAAGAACTTCCACATTTGAAAATCCTCTTTTTTCAAGTTTATATCCTGTATTAACGGCATTAGACCCAAGCTCACAAATCAGTATAATATTTTTGTTTTTGGGAATATCATTAAAATATTCGTCCGTTTTGAAACAATTAACTAATTCAGCCTTTGCTATCGGCTTAGTGATTTTTCTTTGAAAATCGGATCGGATATCTAGTAATAAATAATCCTTGTTAAGTATTATTGATTCATTTAATTCTTCAGGAGATAAATATTGTAAGCTTGTTTTATCATTCAATATTTCCTTAAGTTTCTTAACAGTATATTTTATATCTTTTTTATTGCTATACTTTCCAATTGAAAATCTTATAGATGACTCCGCATCTTTATTGGTTAAACCAATAGCTTTCAATACATGCGAAGCTTCTTTTCCTCCTTCAGAACATGCCGAACCGGTTGAAGCACAAAT
>JAGLUM010000158.1 GCA_023134755.1 Fidelibacterota bacterium
ATGGTTTTGTGCCCAACGAGACAGGTCTTTATATCTTTGAAAACCAGGCGGTAGTCTTCAAGTCGATTAGGATCGAGGAAAGATAGGCGCAAATTAAAATCAAAGATTTTGAATTTTTTTATCTTGTTGAACTTACCCGGCAAAAAATAAAACCGCTTTTCAACTGTTTCAAAGATGTGGGTTCCCATTCCATTCAATGGGATGGGACGAATGAATCAGGCGTTGCTGTCGCCAGCGGTTTATATATTTATAAACTACAAAGTGCTGGTTTTGTTTTGAGTAAAAAAATGCTCATATTACGATAGTATTACATTTATTGCTTTTAATAATTTGAAGGGGTTATACTATTGAAGCGATATTTTGTTCTATCGCCTCATTTTTTACTATTTTAAAGATTATTGAATAATTATGCTGTCTGCCCTTACCGTAAAAGCCCCAAAATAGCCTAAAGCACTGTTGCTCAAATTTGTATTCGGATTGGCTGGAGTTACCGACATAAAAGGCGGTTCAGTCGCAGCTTCTGCCAAAACATTGTTAATTGTTGAATAGTATTTATGAGTAGCCTTGTCTATTGTTAATAATTCAACATATGCAGTGTCATTCAAGTCAAAGATCCCGCCTGCCTCGTCTTCAAAATCACTATAATCAGCAGAATTTCCATCCGTATATTTATCTTCATACAAATAAAATCCCTTTATAAGCTGCCCGTTTTTAAAGACTTTGAACCTGCAATAATCTTCTATACCGGCGCGGTCTGTAAAATGAACATGTAATTTATAACCTTCTTCTTTATCCGGTCCAAAACTGCTACCGGGCTGGTATTCATAACGAAGCGAATCAATTTGAATAGCCTCCGGCATGCAAGAAGTAGCGGTGTATTCTGCTCCTTCGGAAATGACTGTAAGCGTATAGGTTCTTCCGGGTATGCCTTGCAGTGAATCTGTCCGGTAAATACCGGGTTCGGTTTCCTGTAACGTTTCGAAAGATCCTGCATCGTCGGTTATTTGCACAACTGCGCCGCATACGGCAGGGAATACGCTGGGCTCAAAATAATCGCCCGTTTTGTTGATTTTTATCGTGTAAGGACCGGACTGGTCAGTCACCACCGCATCAATAACAATTTGTGGATCGGCTGAATTTAAATCGATTTGAATCACGTCTTCACAGGAAAAAAGGGCTGTTAGGAATGAGATAAAAATGATAATTTGTAATTTATACATAT
>JAGLUM010000159.1 GCA_023134755.1 Fidelibacterota bacterium
TTACCGGACTTGCGACTGCAAATGTCGGAACTAATAATCTTGGCGGCAACCTTTTGCTGAATTATACCAACAAAAAAATAAATGCTTTTGTTTCTGTTGATTTTAGCCGGCGTAATTTTACGGGTGAATCCTATGTTGATCGTTTGTTGATGTACCCGGATACAACAGCGGAATTTATTTCTGACGGTATACGCTCACGTTCACGCGGCGGTTATGGGATCCGTGCTGGACTTGACTGGTTTATAAGTAAAAATGATGTTATCGGCATCAGTGCACGTTTCGGGCCACGCGCTTCCGAGGGTAGCTCCATTACCGCATATGAGATCATTTATAGCAATCCTGCCCGAGATATCATTTATGACAGTTATGATTATACCAGCTATGAAAATAGTATACGGGGCGGTTCTCGCTACAGTATCAACGCGGACTATACCCACAAATTCAATACAAACACAAATGACAAAAAAGCCGCATCCGCTGCCACTAATAAAGCGAGAAGTGTCAAGGATGTGATGAATGGCTCAACCCGTGTTCATCAATTAAAGTTAAGCGCGTCGTACTCCAATTGGAATATGGATGAAGAATCTTACACCTATCTGGTAGATGCATTTTCCGATACCACAGAGGGACAAAAAACCGAGGAGATCGGTCCTTCCAACAGTATTAGAACGAAACTTGAATATCAATTACCCTGGGGTGAATCGAACATGTTCGAAGCAGGATTTAATGGTAAGTTCAACTGGAAAGAAGACGCAAACAATGTATATTATCTAAATACGGTTTCGGGCGATTTTGAGCAGCAGGATGCATTCAGTTATTTTACTGAGTATAAACAAAACACCCTTTCGTTATACGCGCTTTACTCGGGAGAATTCGGACTACTTGGTATCCAACCGGGCCTGCGTGCTGAATATACTTACCGTAATATCAACAGTAACGCTCAGGATTCTGCCTTTGTTATTGACCGCCTGCATATTTTTCCCACACTGCATGCCTCATATCAACTTCCTGAGGATATTCAGTTGATGGCTAGTTATACACGGCGTATTTCCCGTCCCCGCGGATGGCAGCTTGAACCTTTTTATACTTGGTGGGATGCATATAATATCAGGGTTGGAAATCCAAGTCTTGTACCGGAAATGACCGACTCTTACGATTTCAGTGTTCAAAAACGTTTTGGAAAAAGTTTTGTTTCTCTTGATGCATACTATAAGAACACCCAAAATAAAATTGAACGTATTCAAACGGTTTATTCCGAAGATGTTATTCTGAATACTTATGAAAATGTTGGGCGCGACCAATCTCTGGGCGTTGAAATAATGGCCAACCTGAATATATATAAATGGTGGATGATGAACTTCAGCGGCAGACTATATTATTATCAGGTTGAAGGCACCCTGTATGGTGAAAGCTTCGATGCATCCAGTCTGAATTACAGTATGCGTTTGCGTAATACCTTTATGATCAAGGAAAACACCCGCATCCAGGTTGGTTTAA
>JAGLUM010000016.1 GCA_023134755.1 Fidelibacterota bacterium
ATCCCGGGTAATATAACACATCCCATTTGAACCGGTGTAACCGGAAAGATACCGTACATTAGAACCAAAGCGGACCAACATCGCGTTCAAATCTTGCGCCTTTAATTCTTTGCGCAGTTGTGCTAATCGATTTCTATTCATTATGATTCCTTTTTTGCTTCTTTCAACAAGATACTAACTCGTTCAATTTCCCCTTTAACGCGTTCGGAAGAAGGGTCCCGCTGCTGAAGTTTAAATAAAATATCCAATGCCTGTTCATACAATCCTTGTCGAATATATAATTGTGCCATGGTCATGGTCTCAATGCCGTAATTATTTTTATTTGTTGTTGTGTTATTATTGATTACAGGTTCCGGCGCCTTACTGCGAGGCGGGTGATAGTCCTTTTCTGGAATAATGGATAATTCTTTTTTCACCGGGGAGGCTACTTCCTCCTGTGTTTGTTCAGGGTTATCCATATTTTTTATCAGATGCTGAATATATTCATTGTCATCAATACCGGGCAGATTATCCGCGGACAGTTCATCCTGTCCCAGATTTGGAACGGTGAGTTGTGCGTTAGCAGGCGTATTTTTAAATTTCCGCAAGAATTGATGCATTTCCTGTGATCCTGCTTTATAGGTAGTGATGATCATGTACAAGTATTTTAACTCACTCACAGAATAATTGTCTTTATTCAGCTTCAATAGCATTTCGGCTGCGGATACGAAAGAAGGATCGTACCGCAGAGTACGGGTAAAGCTGTCAATAGCATTAAATATATCTTGCTTCCGCTGATAATATAACCCCATGATAAACCAAATAACGCCCTCGTCGGGGTGGATGTTTAGCAGTTTTTTTGCCTCTGCAAACGCAATTTCATCTTCATTATTTTCAAGATGTCTCAAGATATTTCGGCTGTTTTCATAAAAGGATAATTGTTTCATTGTATTACTCCATGTATCCCTGTTCCCGCAAGCTCACATAACCTGAATGCCCAATGATAATATGGTCCAAGAGAGGAATATCCAGTATTTCCCCTGCCTGACGGATCGTATGCGTAATATCAATATCCTGCTTGCTTGGCTTCAACTCACCGCTGGGGTGGTTGTGCATCAGAATTATCGCTGAGGCTAAATAATCAATTGCGGGCTTAAACACCTCCCGCGGATGAACAATGGATGCGCTTATACTGCCGACAGATATGTTCATATCGCGATACGCGTGATGTGCGCGGTTAAGCAATATAACTTTGCAGACTTCTTTATTCAGCAGTCGCAAGCGTTCTCCATATACTTTAGCGATACTTTCCGGGCCTGTTATCACCAGGGTATCGTTGAGCTGCAATACCTCGTGAAATCGTGCACCCAGTTGAAAAGCGGCAGACAATGTGGCCGCCTTTGCCGGTCCAATCCCGTGATGTTTTGAAAGAGCTCCTGTTGTCATTTTGCCTAATTGCAGCAATCCGTCATGTCCAGACAACAGTTGTTTTGCTATATCCAGCGCAGAACAGCTTGTCGTTCCCGATCGCAATAAAATAGCGATCAATTCAGCATGACTCAGTATTTCAGCTCCATGCTGTATAAGTTTTTCACGCGGCCGGTCATCAATCGGCCATTCTTTCATCGTCGTTTTCATCACCCCCATGATGTCCCCCTTAATTTTTAGTCGCTTCGTGGACTGTTCTGAAACCACTTTTCAATATAATCAATGGTTGTTGTAGTCGGCGTACCCGGTCCAAAGAGCTCGGCGACACCCATTTTTTTTAATTCTTCCATATCGTCTTCCGGAATGACACCACCGCCAATCAGCAAAACATCGTCCATAGCGTTTTCTTTGAGTAATTCCAACACCTTCGGAAAAATCGTCATGTGCGCACCGGACAAAATGGACAGGGAAATAACATCCGCATCTTCCTGTATCGCGGCTGAAACAATCATTTCAGGTGTCTGACGCAGGCCCAGATAAATCACTTCCATTCCGGCATCTCGCAGAGCATTTGCAATCACTTTGGCTCCCCGGTCATGTCCGTCCAGGCCGGGTTTTGCTAATACAATACGTATCTTTTTTTTCATATTTATCCTCAAATCATTCATTTTTTTGACTATCAAGTACAAAAGTCACAGGACCTTCATTTATTAGCGATACATCCATCATCGCGCCGAATTCACCGGTTTCAACCGGGATCCCAAGACCCTGCAGTTGGCTGTAAAAATATCTATAAAGCCGTTCTCCTTCATCGGGCGCTGCCGCATTAGTAAAACCGGGACGGCGTCCTTTGCGCCAGTCGCCGCAGAGAGTAAATTGCGAAACCACTAAAGCCGATCCGGAAACATCTTTCAATGATACATTCATTTTGCCATCTTTGTCGGAAAAAATACGGAGCCCGGCAATTTTATCTGCAAGAAAATCGGCATCCGCGTTGGTATCCCCGACAGCCACACCAAGTAAAACACACAGTCCTGCACCGATCTTTCCTGCTGTTCTGCCGGACACTGTTACTTCCGCTTGTCGTACTCGTTGAATAACGGCTATCATGATCCTGTTTCCATCCTAGTAAAATAATTTAGGTTAAAAATGTTGCAACTTCAATCTTTTGCGAAGAAAAATAGATTTAATCACACCTTATTATTTTAAGGAGTATTTTAAAACAATATCATCTTCGTTTACCCCCAGATCGCGGGCAATGATCGGACATTTTGCCTTGAGCAGAAAGAATACCGGCCTATCTGTTTCTGACAAGCCCTCATAATTCCCTTGTCCTTTGCTAATGATCATGTCAGCCGCGTAAAAGCGTTTTAAGAACGCATCATTGCAAAGATGTAAAATAGTTGCCGGCGCGGGTGTCCCGGAAGATATTATCTCTGCAACCTTATCCAAACCGGAGGCTATAGCATCCTCTTCGGTAACATCATTAATAATAGGAATACCCCGTACAACATAGATAACGGGTTTCCTGAGGTTCTCAATAAGTATTTTATCAAATACCGATTCTCCGGCATTATCACCAAGATACACCACTGATCGTGCGGTCTCCAGCTTTTGTTCAAAAGCTTCAAGATCACAGATCGCAAAATCCTGTTGAAGAATAGTTTTTACATCATCAACTAAATTAAAGGCCTTATCCATTCCAAGATCGATCACGTTGCCGGCAATGGCAATTCGGATAGCAGTAAATAGCGGATTATCGGAGCGGCGCACTAAATCACTCAGTTCAGGATAAAGGCTCAATGCTTCAGCAATATTTTCCTGCTTGGTTGTTTTATACGGATCATCTATACCGGTTATTTTCCGGATCTCATCATAAATTATAACACCCATTTCCGGGGGAGTATGATCCATTGGTATATCTTTGATTTTGCTTCCGATGCGATCAAGCAACAATTTAATGTCCGCTTCATTATCTGTTGCTATTCGGCCAACCCGCAGGGCCTGATTTACAAAACAGGGAATACAATCTAAAAATGTTTTCATTTTTCCTCTTTAAAATAGGGAAGTTTAATCCGCTTTCCGGCACCGCCCTGAATATATTTCTCAGGATATCTCTTTGCAATTTCAGAAATATAAGAACTGCAGTGGGTCGGACAAATATAATCTATATCACACAAAATATCAAAATCATCAAAATCGTGGAGTCCGCCGATGATCGCATGAATATGTCCCTGCTGTTTTGCGACATGGATAATATTTTTTAATCCCGGGTGCGAACATCCAACCACCAAAACAATGCCGGCTGATGTTTTTATCATGAGCGACTGTTCTATTCCCAACAACTCTCCGGTAGAAAACACACCGTCTAACAACGTAAGAGGTGTTGTTACTTCAATAACGCGTTTTGCGCGTTTAACGCCCCGCAGAGAACTGGGGATAATCACATCTACATCATAATTTACACGTAAGAATGCAGCCAGTCCGCCAATATGATCAAAATGGTTATGCGATATAAATACTGTGTCAATATTCATTGGGTCGATATTCATCATACGCATATTTTCCAGCAAGATATGCCCGTCGGAACCTGTATCAAAAAGAATATTTTGTTCGCCAACCCGGATATGCGCGGAAAATCCCCAATCCGGTGTCAGGCCGCTTTGATATACGGTGTTGTCATAAATGAGGGCGATGTTTATCTCTGTTCTTTTATCTTGTGTCATTTTTTTCGCCGCCATCCCGGGATCCACATGGATGTTTCGTTCATATAATTTTGGTAGTCATTGCCAAAACGCTGCAACAGCAGTTTTTCTTCGTAACGGGAAATTGAGTATAAAAATATAATGATAAGTATCAGAACAAATATCGCGGCCAGTGAAATACTGATACAGATCAGTCCAAGATATAAAAGGATCTCACTGACATACATGGGGTGTCGAATGATGCCATACACACCTTTGCGAATAACAGATGGTGTTTCCCGCCGCTCTCCAAAGACAATGTTTATACTTTTAATGGCTAAATATCCCGAACAAATCAAAAGTACAATGCCAAGCGGTGCGTGAATATATAAGGGGATCACATCATTAAACATGATAGTTTTCTGCAGAAACAAACTATCACCGCACCAGACAATGATAAATAAAAAGAGAGATATCAATTGTCCGGCATCACCAAATTTATGTTCTCCGGTAAGATCCGGACGTGTCTTTGGGTTATGATGTTCTTTTTTTCTACTCATATTTCCTCTCCTTTTTTAAATGGGTTTTATGCGTAAATAATACTTCATTTTATTTAAAAAATAACTCTTAATGACATATGAGAACAAGTGAATGAAAATCCAAAAATTAATAACATGGCTATCCTAATGCGATATCGAGAAGCATCATCGTGGCAAATCCCAGCATTGCGCCAATGGTGGACCAATCTGTTTCATTTCCGTGTTGTGATTCAGGAATCAATTCCTCCACGACAACAAAGATCATAGCACCCGCAGCAAATGATAAGGCATAGGGAAGCAGTGCGGTAATTTTTAATACCAACAATGCTCCAAATACACCTGCTATCGGTTCCACAATACCGGAAAACTGTCCATAATTAAAGGCTTTCAATCGTGAAAGACCTTCCCGGCGCAAGGGGATAGAAATTGCGGCTCCTTCCGGAAAATTCTGTAATCCAATACCGAATGCAAGTGCGATAGCACCTGTTAGTGCGCCTATATTGGGGTTAAGATACAATGCGCCAAAGGCAACTCCGACAGCCAAGCCTTCCGGAATATTGTGTAAAGTAATGGATGAAACAAGCAGCACGCTCCGCTGCCAGGATGTTTTAATTCCTTCCGCCTTTTCTGTGGGCAATCCCAAATGCAGATGCGGCAAAATATTATCGATCAATAACAAAAATGCACCTCCCAGTAGAAAACCAATCACAGCTGGTACCCAGGGAATTTGCCCGGCTTCTTCAGCCATCTTGATCGCTGGGTTCAGTAAAGACCAAAAACTGGCGGCGATCATCACGCCGGCCGCAAAACCAAGCATAGCATTAAGTACTTTTTTATTAATAGATTTAAAAAAGAACACCATGGCTGCGCCCAGAGAGGTCATTGCCCATGTAAACAGCGTTGCGAGCAAAGCTAATATGATAGGATCATATTCAAGAAGTCTTTCTAACATTATATGTTTCCTCTTTTTGGTCTTGCTTATATTGCTTTCAGTTAATATACATTAACTATTTAAAATAATAAACTTCTTTGTGGACAGAGAGATACCCGTTCTCTTGTGGTATGCTAAGTATTTGAACAGATAATATCCATCACGCGGCTGGTTCTGGCAGCGGTTTTGCCGGTACTTGGACACATATCTACTCTCCGGAGTTGTCCAACAATACTGCGGATAAGCAGTTCCTGAATATGGACCGGGAGTTCAAATTGTTCCTGAGATGTTCCCTGTATTTCTGATGTAATATCAATATGGGCATGCGCGAAAGTAGAAAAGCGCAGGCTGCCTTTTTCACCCAAAATATAAATGTCGTCTTTTTCTTCTGATGCCGGACTCACAAAGCACCAACTGCCGCTACCCACTACGCCGCTTTTAAACTGAAATGCTGCACTTAATGTATCGGCGGGTGTATAAAGACCGGTGCGGTTTTCTGTAATACCATGTACAGAGACAATATTTCCAAATAAAAAATCCAACAAATCAAGCTGATGGGATGCCAGGTCATGAAAATGCCCACCACCGGAAATCTGTGGCTGTATTCGCCAGTTTTGTTCGGGATGAACAATATCTTCGCGGCGCGGTGTTTGGTAAAATGCGATATGCACGGAACAGATTTTTCCAATTGCTCCCTCTTCCAGCAGTTGCTTTACGCGCAGGAAATGCGGCAGAGCCCGGCGGTAATAAGCGACAAAAAGCGGAACATCAGCTTTCTTACACGCCTTGATCATTGTCTTGCATTCCTTATAATTTCGTGCCATGGGTTTTTCAACATACACTGCCTTGCCGGCATGGGCTGCTTGAATTGTGTATGTCGCATGAGAATCAGGGGGTGTGGCAATATATACCGCGTTAATTTCAGGGTCATGCAGTATGTCCTTACTGTCGATGGTCCAATTTGGGATATGATGTCGATCGGCAAATGCTTTACAGGCTGAAGTATTGCGTCGCATCACGATTTTAACCCGAGAATGCGGAATAATATCCATGGCAGGCATGCTCTTTTTTTCGCATACTTTGCCCCCGCCAATTACGCCCCAGACAATATTCTGAACGGTTTTCATATAATGTGATCAGTTTTCTTTTTCATCTTCCAGTTCGACAATAACACCGCCCCATCGTGCTGCTACTTTGTTATATATCCAAAAGAAAATCCGCGCAAAAATATAAACAACAACTAAATAAACTACCGGTATAATGATATATACCCCCCAGAATTCCCAATTATTCTGGCCAGTGATCAGACCGACGATCAACGCAACAAGTCCAACAATAGAAATTATTAAGGAAAAAAAGGCTGTTGTGATGGCAAAAATTTTTGCCGATTGTTTTGTGTCGACAGATATTATTTCTTTCTTCATGCCTTATCCTTTCTTTATTTATTTATCTTTTAATACTTTGCTGATTTCCCTGAACAGCTCTTCCTGGTCAATGGGCTTTGAAATATAGCCTTTACAGCCGAGTTCCAGGAAATGTTCCTTTTCATTTCGCATCGCATAGGCGGTTTGTGCGATAATTTTGGTCTTATATCCTTTTGCCTTGATTTCTTCCAGACAGGCATATCCGTCTTTTTTAGGCAAATTAATATCAAGCAACAGGATATCCGAATTGTGATCTTTAAGCATATCCATGAGTTTTTCACCGTCTTCTGCATATGAAATCTCCGCATTAACATCACGGAGAAATTCTTTTAGAAGATAAAAAGATGCCATATCATCCTCGGCAATGAGAATATGTTTTCCTGAAAAATCGGGCATAACTGTTTTATTTCCGACAGAAATTTCCGCCGGTTTATCTGCTTCGTCAAGGGGAATGGAAAAATAGAAAATGCTGCCTTTGTCCGGATTGGGTTCAAACCAGATCTTGCCTCCGAGAAGCTCTACAATTCCTTTTGAGATACTTAACCCCAGTCCGGTTCCCTGGCGATAATGATCCTCTTCCACTTGGCGAAAGCGTTCAAATATCATGTCATATTTTTCTTCGGGAATGCCAGGGCCCGTATCTTTGACACAAGCAATTAAAATGGGGCCGTTCATATTTTCGGTGATGGTACAACCAAGTTTGATAGTTCCTTTAGGAGTATATTTTATCGCGTTATCCAGTAAATTATTTATTATTTGCTGCAGGCGATGTTGGTCTATATTAACCCATAGTGACATGTGGGCTTCCGGAAATGATAATAGCAGCTTCAGTTCTGATTTTTCATTTAAAAGAGGGCTGTTGTTATATGCCTTTATGCTTTGAATAAAGATATCGTACAGTTTGCAGGGATTCGGATTAATTGCCAGCTGATGTGCTTCCAGTTTCGAAATATCAATAATATCATTGATAATTTGCAACAGGCTGCTCCCGGCAGTGCGGATCATGTGGAGAAATTTCTTTCGCTCGCTGTCCGAGAGTTCATTTTTGCCAAGTAAATTCGAAAAACCTATGATTGCGTTCATGGGTGTGCGGATCTCATGGCTCATATTTGCCAAAAATATTGATTTCAAGCGATTACTTTCTTCCGCTTTCTCTTTTGCAATTATCAGTTGCCGTTCCGTTTCTTTTAATGCCGTAACATCATCAATGAAATTCAATGTAGCAGGTTTATTTTCCCATTCTATTACCACAGAATTAATTTTTACCCACTTAACGGTATCCGTACCAACCATAACCCGGAAGGAATAGTTCGTAGGCGTCTTCTTTCCGCTGATACGGCTTTTATAGCGTTTCATTACAAATTCCCGATCCTCAGGATGAACAAAATCAATAAAGGGGCGGCGTTTAATTTTCTCTTCCGAAGTTTTCAGCATCTCCACAATTTTTTTGTTAGCAAAGCGAATATATCCATCTTGGGTAACCAGAATTCCTTCCCCGGCGGTTTCCACCAGTATCCGGTATTTTTCTTCGCTTTCTTCTTTGTCTTTCTGAATCTGCCATACAGACCAGCGCTTCAGCATAAGTAACCCCAGCAACATAGTACCAGGAGTGTAAATAATAAGCAAGGTGAGCCAAATGGATTGCAGGGTTGTTGCAATACTTTCTTTGGGTAAAAGCAGGGTGCAGAGCATCATAACAAGGTGTACTGCCAAGCCAAGTAAAAGTAAATTAATAATGGGTTTTTTAATTTTTTTAGGCGGGAAAAAACGACGCCATAACAGTCCGATAATTCCCGAAGAAAAAATCACTGCAATACCCATCCACATACCGGCACCACCCATATAGATGCGGTAGGTGGCGGTTATTATCATGGCGATCAGGGTGGGTATTCCGCCAAAAAACAAACCTGAAATGGCAAGCATAATTGAGCGCGTATCAAAGACAATGCCCGGACTGAGAGTCCAGGGAGTGAACATCAGGAAAATACCAATGAGGCCGAGCATAAACCCGGTCAGAATTTTCCCCGGGGTCGTTCTGATATCTTCATTTTTTGCCCATAAATAATCGTAAACCATGCTAAATGCCAGTAAAACAGCAATATTCTGTATTAAGCCAATAAAAATTGATTTTTCCACGCTTTATCTTCCCATTCCTATATACTATTTTATTGACAAATCAATAAAAATCAAAGGACTATATTGTATCACCTTCCATAAGATAACAACTACAAGATGATATTTTATTGGTTCTCGTTTTTTAAATTAATTTCGGGAAATTGACATATATTTATTTTTATCCTTTTAATGGACATACAATTTTGCAATCTCACCTTGCAACTCAAGGGATTTTCTTGTAAAATTTGGTGCTAAGCGCGGGGAAGACTATGGATTTTTTATTTCATTCAGATTGGGGACTGTTTATTGTTTTTACAGTCGGTATTCTTGTTATACTGGGTATTGCCGATATACTGTTTAATCTGCTCAAGATCCACGTGCACCATACACGTCGTTTTGTGCATATTCTCGTCGGTTGTCTGGTTTGTGCTGCTCCTTTCATTTTTGAATCCCGTATTCCGGTATTGCTTGTTGCCGTATTGTTTATTGTGCTGAATATTCTTGCAATGAAATTCAAACTGATAAAAAGTATTCATGAAACAGACCGAATTTCATACGGGACTGTTTTTTTCCCGATATCATTTTTTATTCTGGTTTTTTGGTTTTGGGATAAGGACCCGGCAATCTTATTAACTGCTATGTTAATCATGGCTTTTGCTGATCCGATCGCTAGCTGGGTGGGAGAATCGCGAAAAAAACCGCTTTTATTTTCTATCTTAACTGATAAAAAATCACTGCAAGGAAGTACGGCTATGTTTATTACCGCATTTATTGTGGCAGTATTCAGTATGAAGGGCTTCCGCGGTGTTTTTGATGATCCTATTACCTGGCAAACCGCATTGCTTTTTGGATTTTTTACGGCGGTGTATTCAGCCGGTGCGGAAACTATCTCTCACAGAGGAACAGATAATTTAATGGTGCCTCTTGGAGCGGGTATTATATTGGATGGACTATATCACGGTACGCCAGAACTTCAATTACAGTTGATGCTATGGATGGGTATAACCACTATTATCGCATATTTGGCATATAAAACACGTTCCTTGAGTTTATCGGGCGCGATGGGTGCATGGCTGTTGGGTACGGTAGTATTTGGCTTAGGTGGACCCGAATGGATGATACCGGTTTTGATCTTTTTTCTTTTTTCAACTGTCCTGTCAAAAATGGGGAAAAAACATAAAAAGAAACTGGAAACCGTCTTTGAAAAAACCGGCCGGCGTGATATTTATCAGGTCTTTGCCAATGGCGGCATTGCAATGATCGCAACCATGGCGTGGCATTTCTTTTCGCCGGTATATCCCAATAGTGAAGTCTTTTGGTATATGATATTTATTTCTGCAATTGCCGCAGCAACCGCGGATACCTGGGGTACAGAGATCGGTGCCTTCAGCAAGCGTGACCCCATCAGCATAAAAACATGGAAACAGGTTCCTGCCGGCACTTCCGGCGGACTTACTCTGATCGGCACTGCGGGTACGGTCGTCGGGTCGTTTTTGATCGCCATTATCGGTAAGTTTTCATTACAGTATTTCGCGGGGCTGGAACTTTCTATGAATCTGGTATGGATGATAACTGCTGCAGGATTTATCGGCGCATTGGTAGATTCATATCTTGGCGCAAGCGTGCAGGCGCAATTTCAATGTCCGACCTGTAAAAAGATCACCGAAAAAGAACATCACTGCGGAAATGATAATATTCCCATGGTACGTGGATACCGTCTGATAAACAATGATATGGTTAATTTATGTAATACAATAATCAGTGGGTTGCTGGGTGGGCTGTTGTATTTCGTTTTTATTAATATGGGGTAATAATGAAAAAAATTATAAAAACACCCTTCGCAAATATGTATGAAAATGCTGCATTTTCATCCCAGCTCGTGACCCAGGGTGTGATGTGGGAAATTGCCGATGTATTAGAGACAAAAGGTGACTGGATAAAGTTGCGTTTACCGGACGGCTATGAGGCCTGGTCGCAGAATTTTTCAACACTGAACTTGACACCGGAATTTGAAACAATGATTAAATCTTTACCTCGTGTAATAATCCATATTCCATTCCTTCCTATTTATGCAAACCCAAAAATGAAAGGCTGCCGGAATGCGGTTGCTGCACTTGCTGCGTCTTTTCCCTATCTAAAACATGAAAATGATGTATATGAAATTCTCATGCCAAACGGACAACATGGATATATTCAACAGGCTGTACTGCCGGTAACATCTCCCCGTGATATTATTCTGTATGTTGCCGATCAATTGTTGGGTACTTCCTATTTCTGGGGAGGAAAAACCGAGAACGGGTGCGATTGTTCCGGCATCACGCAAATGTGTTTTTCCATCGCAGGCCTTTCCCTGCCGAGAGATGCAAGTCAACAGATCAAGATATTGAAAAGTAATCCGGTTGATGTGAATAAAGCAAAACCGGGAGATTTGGCATTTTTCCAAAACGAAAAAGGCAGTATTACTCATGTTGCTATCATGCGTAAGGCTCTCGAATATATTCATTCTTCGGGAGAGGTAAAGCTGAACAGTTTTAATCTAAACGCGGCACATTATTTAAAAAAATTAGATAACATGCTTGAGGGTGTGTATTCTATTGAAACAATATTATAAGAGGATAATATGGCAGTAAAACGAATTTTATCGGGCATGCGTCCCACCGGAAAACTTCATATCGGACACTATGTGGGTGCTCTGGAAAGCTGGGTATCTTTACAGGGTGAATATGAAAATTATCATCTTGTTGCCGATTATCATGTGTTGACTACACAGCTGGAAACTGAATCAATGTTATCCAATACAATAGATATGATCAAAGACTGGGTCGCCGCAGGTATCGATCCTGAAAAAAGTCCTATTTTTCGCCAGTCTCAGATCAAAGAACACGCGGAATTATATTTATTATTCTCCATGCTGATCACCAAGGAACGCCTGGAACGTAATCCCTCTCTGAAAGAACAGATACGGGACTTGAATCTGCCCAGTGTTATTTATGGACATCTCGGTTATCCGGTGTTACAGGCTGCGGATATTTTACTCTACCGTGCTATTGTTGTACCGGTGGGCGAAGACCAGGTATCACATATTGAAATTACCCGGGAAATTGCTCGTAAATTCAATAAAACTTATGGTAATGTTTTTCCGGAACCAGCGACAAAGCTGACCCATTTTTCACGTCTGCCCGGATTGGACGGCAAAGCCAAAATGTCAAAATCACTTGGCAACACTGTTTTTCTCTCTGATTCCCCGGAAGCAATTTGGCAGGCTGTACGTAAGGCGGTTACCGATACACAAAAAATCCGCCGAAACGACCCAGGCCGTCCGGACGTATGTACTATTTTCACTTATCATAATGTTTTTAACAGCATGGAAATCGACGTAATCCGCAGAGATTGTGAGTCGGGTGCATTGGGCTGTGTAGATTGTAAAAAGAATTGTGCTGCTAAAATCGCAAGCTTTTTTGAAGCACATCGTGAAAAACGTGAAAGCCTCAGCGATGACATGATTATGGATATTCTCGTGGACGGTGAAACCCGTGCCCGCATCCTTGCACGGGAAACCATGGCCTTAGTGCATGATGCAATGAAATTGGGATAAATGACGGGATTATTTTTCGACAGGATAATCCGACTACGCCAAGGCTACGCCGGGCAGGCAAGATATACGGGATAAACAAAAGAAAAATCTTCCGGCTGATAAGCAAGTTCGGAGTGGCAATTTTGTTTTTCATTTATTAAAAGGGGTTCAAATTATTGAACCCTTACTCATGACTTTTTAATTTTATTTCATCAAGATCATTTTATGTGCTTTTACATAATTTCCTGCTGATATGCGATAAAAATACAGACCGCTGGGAAGGCCGGATGCATCCCATGTTACACGATAATATCCCGCGGATTGGTTTACATTAACCAAACTTGTCAGTTTCCTGCCCGATGCAGTATAGATATCCAGGTGCACATCGCATACTTCCGGTAATTGATAGCTGATAATTGTTGTGGGATTAAAAGGGTTGGGGTAATTTTGTTCACAGTGAAATTTCTGAGGCAGCATATTATTTATAGCAGTTTCACTGACCCAGATATCCATGCGATGAGAAACCGTATCGCCTTCATTGTCTGTAGCAATAAATGTCACCGTTTCCACTCCGAGATAGTCACTTCCGGGTTGAATATCAATAATTGAATCGTTGCGTGCAGTAATGTTCAATTGTGCGCTGTTTCCTTCCCATGAAAATGTTAAGGGATCTTCATTGGGATCTGAAAACAATGACCACAAGTTGAATTCGGTTACTGTATTCTTTCGTATATCCAGAGTATCCTGTTCACTAACAACGACCGGAGCGTCGTTTATCACGGTAATATAATTGTCTTTTATACAATATGATTGCGT
>JAGLUM010000160.1 GCA_023134755.1 Fidelibacterota bacterium
CCCTCCCTATACTCAATCATCTAAGATCTATGACACTCTTATGGGGGATGTTGATTACGCGGGTTGGTGTGAATATCTTCAGGACATAGCAGACGAATTCGGATTTGATATAGATTCAATATATGATCTGTCATGTGGAACGGGAATTTTTCTACATTTATTTCCTGCCAAACAAAAATTCGGTATTGATATCTCAGAATCAATGGTTCAAAAGGCAAAATTAATGTATCCTGATTTGCAGATCTCTGTCGGGAACATGCTTCATCCGCCGCTTAAGGATGTTGATCTTTATGTAAATATCCATGATGCATTGAACTATATTTCAACATTTGAAGCGATTAAAGATCATATTCATTATATGGATACCCACATGAAACCGGGGCAGGTATACGTGTTTGATTTTGCGCTTCCGGGTGTTATTCATACCTCTTTTACGGATATGTCCTATGAAGATACCACTCCCGACGGAATTTCTTTTAAACGCCATAATATCTATGATAGTAAAAACAAACAGTCAATTACTAACTTGTTTATTTACTTCCCGAATGCTGAGGCTTACCATGAACAACATGTCCAATATATTTATGATTACAGAGAAATTATAAAATTGTCTGAGGAATTTCCCTCAAGAACATTTATATTTCTGGAAGAGTTTACCTTTGAGGAAGCTCATGAAAACTCAAACAGATTATTAGTAATAATGCAATGATTCAATTTAGCAACATCACGGTAAATTATAGTTATGTTCCGGGCGCTCTAAAGGATATTAACCTGAAGCTACGCAAAGGAGATTTTACACTGCTTCTGGGACCTACCGGATCGGGAAAATCAACTTTATTACGTCTTATTTATATGGATATTCTGCCCTCCGACGGGATCGTTACAGTGGATAAATGGTCATCCTATCATATTACACCACGTCAAATTAATCTTTTGCGTCGCAATATCGGAGTGGTATTCCAGGATTTTAAACTGATAGAAAATATGAGCGTATATGAAAATGTAGCCCTTCCGCTGATAATTGAAGGTTACCGCCGCCGGTATATCAAACGCCTTGTGCATATACTTTTGGATGAAGTCAATATGCTGCAAAGTGCTAATCAGCGGGCATCTACCCTGAGTCTGGGAGAAAAACAGCGAGTTGCCATTGCGCGGGCCATGGCCAAGAACCCTTTTGTTATTATTGCGGATGAACCCACCGGGAATCTCGACCGCGAAGCATCACAGAACGTCCTGTCCTTGCTTGAACGCATACATCAGAACGGGACATCAGTTATTATGGCAACACATGATTACGAACTGATCAAGGATACGCCCTATCGTCGTATTTATATTGAGAACGGACAGGTATTACCGCCCACACGGACGATAGCAACCCCAAAAACACGTATTAATTTACTGACACAGACAGAATGAAATTATTATTTGTAATTCGACAGACATTAAACAATCTTTGGCGGGAGCGCACTCCGGTGGTTGCGACTATTCTGACAATATGTATTGCGCTTACAATAATGATCGCTCTCTTTGAGGTCAGCTGGGTGCTTTATAATGAGTTGCATGACTTAAAAAGCAATATGGTCATTGAGGTCTATCTGGATTCACAGATATCCGGGACACGGGCGCGTAATATTCAGGAAGAATTAAACAATTATAATACCATTGACCGTATTCGCTATGTTTCAAAGGAAACTGCAGCTGAGATCTTTTTACAGGAATTTGGTGAAAATATCAATGATATTCTGGATGAAAACCCCTTGCCTATTTCATTTGAAATCCGTTTATTACCTGCTTTTAATCACTCGGATTATCTTTCACTTTTTAAAAAACAGGTCGAAAACATTCCAGGTGTTGATGAAGTTCATTATCGCCATGTGCTGATAGAAAAACTAGAAGCCCTGACTGAAGTTGTTGCAATTGCAGGTATATTTGTTCTTATTATTTTACTTTTTGCTATGAACCTCCTTGTTCGTAACACCATTAAACTCTCTGTTTATGCCAAACGTCGTCAGATCGCTATAATGAATATTTTAGGTGCCGGCAATCTTCTCATACGTTTACCCTTTATTCTTGAGGGTGCCATTGAGGGACTTATCGGCGGTATCTTTTCCGCAGCAGGATTAATAATCACACATAAATTTATTGAAAGCAGCTTTGCACTTGTAAACTTTTCTTCCACAATGTATAAAATGTTGTGGGTATATACTATAACCCTGGGAATTCTTATTGGACTGTTAACCTCTGCCGGGGCAGTAGGACGTTTTGTCAATAAAATATTTTCTAAAAAATAACTCAAAGAGGCACATCGTGATACTACATAAGACAGGTTTTCTTATGCTGATAGCGACATTATTTTTTATGGGATGTTCGGTAAATACCGGATT
>JAGLUM010000161.1 GCA_023134755.1 Fidelibacterota bacterium
ACCAAAAAGGGCGGAAATATTTCTGTGTATCCGTGTTCATTGATATGCAGATCCAACATAAAATTTATCACAGCACGTTCAAGGCGTGCGCCCCAACCCGTATACAAAGGGAAACCACTGCCGGATAACTTTGCGCCACGTTTTAAATCGAGCATGCCCAGGGATTCTGCAATATCCAGATGATCTTTTACTTTAAAGTCAAAAGACGGTATCTGTCCCCAGGAAGATATTTCAATATTATCTGTTTCGTTGCTACCAACTGGAACATCCAGATTGGGACAGTTTGGGATAGCCAGTAAACGGGTATTTAGTTCATCTCGAATCCCGGCCAGTGTAATATCATTTTGCTTAATACTGGCACTTAGCGACTGCATATCGTTAATTTCTGCGAAAGCATCTTCTTTATTGCGTTTTTTTAGACTGATCTGCTGGCTTACCGTATTGCGGCGGTGTTTCATGTCATCAGTTTCTTTGCTGAGGTTTCGACGCCGAATGTCCAAATCGATAATAGCGACAATATCTACATCTACATTTTTTGTTGCGACCCGCTGCCGGACCTTTTCCGGATTTTCTCTGATGTATTTAATATCTAACATGTAATTCCCTTTTTCCTGGGGGAAAATACAAATTCAAAGAGAGAATGCCCATAAAAAAATAATATTACGGTTGATAAATCGATAAATCGAAGATTGATAGTTAAAAAGTATAAATAGTAAACCGTAACTGGTAAATCGTGCCTGCCCGGCGAAGTCAGCCGTAGCTTGCGGAGGCTGAACAAAGACGGGAACCGTGAGTCGTAAACCGGTAATAAATTGTTGGTTTATTATCCACGATTTATTGGAAATAAATATTACCAATATAAATTTGTGCGATCTGCGCAATTTGTGGATAAAACAAGAAATCGAAGGTGTGTTTACAATGTTTTACGAAAATTCCGCAATACTTCCAGTAAGCAAGAAATATCAACTTCCGAATGCGCGCTGGACAGAGCAAAACGGAAATAACCCGGTTTTTCAGGATAATGAATAAAAGAAGGGTAAATCTCCGCGTTAATTAAGGCATGTTTCAAGGCGTTGATACGGTCTGTATCAGAAATAAATATACTAATAACCGGACTCGGGATCAGCGGGATATTATAACCTGCGTTAATTAGTTGTTGCTTTGTTTGCAAGCAGCGCTGTTGAAAGTTACGAATCAATATTGAATTATCACGTAGGTAATCCAGAGAGGCAATCCCTGCTGCTGCGAGCGGTAAAGATAGTGCGGAGGTTGTGGCATAGGTACGGGTTTCACGCACTGCTTCAATGCATTGGGTAAGGCCCGAAACAAATCCCCCGGCGGCACCGAGTGCCTTAGAAAGTGATCCTGTTAAGAGTAAATGGTCCGTGCTCAAATGAAAATGTTCGGAGGCTCCGCGTCCGTGATCACCAAGAATGCCTAGCGCGTGTGCCTCATCAATAAGTAGAGC
>JAGLUM010000162.1 GCA_023134755.1 Fidelibacterota bacterium
TGATGCCATCATGGGTTTCAATCTGACATTTGCGCCAATTTGTGCAAAGCGGTTGGAAATTTTCTCTAAACGTTTGATGTCAACATCCATTTCGGTAGTGATCTCGGAATTTTCGCCCAGTTTCAGTTTTGCCATTTCCAACCACCCCATCAGCGATGAAATGGGAGTGCCGAGCTGATGAGCTGTCTCTTTTGCAAGCCCAACCCAGATAAATTTTTTCTCACTTCCGCGAATATATTGAAAACCAAGAAAACCGGCCAAGAGAATGACAAATGCACCAAGGAGCTCAAAATAGGGTAGCCGGGTCAAGCGGATAATGGTGATACTGTCCCCATAATGGATTATTCCCACGATCTGATTATCCACTCTCAACGGTACAGGAGGATTATTATCATCCATTTTTTCTGCAAGGCCTTGTAATTTCGATGTCAAAGCAGGAGTCATCTCAGCTGTATCAGGAATGCTATGGATATTTTTCCATGCATTAATTTCATTACTTCCTGGAACGGTAATAATTATCGGAAATGAAATTCGCGGGATGATTTCTTCAAAGAAAAATCCATAATCAGTAAATTCCACATCACCGGCCAGATGTGCATATAGTTCTGTATAAAAAATAAGCGATTTTTTTGACTCATCACGTAAATCACTGACGATGCTTTGAGAATAGAATAATACAGCACCCGCGAAAAGCAAGGATACCGCAATCAGGATAAATTTTATTCGGGATGTATTAAACATAAGATGATTCCTTGTTGTTTACGGAAAATAAAAATATATTTACCAAGGAGCAATGGTTAAATCACCGGATATTTTTACTTCTTATTTAAAACACAGGTGATATCAAGAAATAATAATGGGGTAATATATGAAGCAACTACACAAAATATGTATAAGCAGCCTTCTTATTATGTCCATATGTTTTTCTCAAACCATGACCGAATGGATCATCAATGTTGAAGTTCCCGAAAACACACCTTCTGATGCAAATATTTTTGTGGCAGGTAATTTTAACGAGTGGAATCCTGCCGATTCAGCATATAAATTGATACGATCGACCTCCGGTGGGTACACAATAACAGTGAATACAAATTTAGATAATGTAGAATTTAAATTCACTATGGGCAGCTGGAATCTTGTGGAAACGCTTGCAGACGGGATAAACCGTGACAATCGCAGCGAAAAACTAAAAAAAGAATTTATACATAAAAATTACCGGATCGCCGCATGGGCTGACCCGTACCGTCAGCATGATATATTCGCAAGTATTGTCGGTAAAATTGATACCTTAACGAATTTTTTGATGCCGCAACTAAATCGTACCCGTAGGATTTGGATTTATTTACCGCCAGGATATGAAACAAGTTCAGAACCCTATCCCGTGCTGTACATGCATGACGGGCAAAATTGCTTTTCCGAAACTACCGCTTTTGATGGAGAGTGGGGTGTGGATGAAACAATGGAAAACCTCATTAAAAAAAACAAAATAAATAAAATGATCGTAGTAGCGATTGATAACAGTCCGATATTCCGTCTTAATGAATACACTCCGTATGCTTTTGATTATATGACAGAGCATTATGATGCACAGGGTAGTGAATATGCTGAATTTATTGTAAAAACACTGAAACCTTATATCGATAGCCATTACCGCACAAAGCCCAGCCGTGAATATACAGGGATCATAGGCAGTTCTATGGGTGGTCTGATTTCGTTGTATATCGGATTGGAATATCAGAATACATTTTCAAAGGTGGGCGCACTTTCTTCATCTTTTGGCTTATGTCTGGATGAAATGCTTGTGCTTATTGAATCCCGCGGAAAGCAATATCCCATGAACTACTGGCTTGATGTAGGTAGTAAAGAAAAAGCGCATATGGACCGTAATATATATCAAATACCGATATATCATGCGCTCTTGGATGCCGGGTGGAAAAAACGAAAAGAAGTCACATTCAGAACAATTCACGGCGGGGAGCATAATGAAATAAGTTGGCGCGAACGCTTTGGTGATGTTGTCAGGTATCTTTATAAATAATTATGTTTGATGATTTAAAAATTTCGGTAATTCAGTTACCTCTGGTAGGAAGTAAACGACAGCAGGCACTTGCTGAGGTGGGTGTGTATACCCTGGAAGATTTCCTGTATTATGTTCCGCGAGATTATTTAGATCGGAGTTCAGTCAAACCCATCGGTCGCTTGGTCGTAGGTGAAGAATGTACCGTTATTGGAGTGGTACAGCGTATTAAGCTGATTCCAACGCGAAAACGGAAAATCCTTAAAATTGAAATATCCGATGAGTCCGGACTGCTGACATTAAATTGGTTTCATAGCACGGAATGGATCAAGGATGTCTTTAAACCCGGAGATACGGTATCTGTTTATGGAAAAGTGGAATTTTACCGCGGAAACACCATGACCCATCCCGATTTTGATTTTATTGATTCAGACAGTGAAACCATTAATACAGGCGGTGTGATCCCGGTATATCCTTTGACCCAGGGATTACGCAAAACCGGATTCAGCAGCCGTTCCTTCCGAAAGCTGTTTGCGGCGGTTTTGGAACAGCTTCATCCTGATATTCCGGATTGTATTCCGGATAAAATACGTCAATCGTATCAGTTATTACCGTTTAATACAGCAATTAGACAGATTCATTTTCCGGAATCCGCGAAAAAACTTCAAAAAGCCCAATACCGTTTCAAATTTCAGGAATTCTTAATGCTGCAAAGCATTATGGCTGTTAAGAAAAAAAGGATTCAGCAAACACCAAACGCTGCCCGCTGTGTTATTGCAGGTGATATTTTGCACAAATTGTATCATCAGCTTCCTTTTGAACCAACCGATGCACAGAAAAGGGTATTGAAAGAAATATATGCGGATCTGAAAGGGAATATCCCGATGAATCGGCTTTTGCAAGGTGATGTCGGTTGCGGAAAAACCCTGGTTGCGTCAATGGCAGCGGCTATTGTCACCGCGAATGGGTTTCAAACTGCTATCATGGCACCGACAGAAGTTTTAGCAGATCAACATTATTATCAGTTTAAAAAAGAATTTGACCGCCTGGGCGTCAGCTGTTGTCTGACAACCGGCAAAACACCTAAAAAACAGCGTGATCAACAGCGTGCTGCAATTGTTTCAGGAGATATTTCGATTGTGATCGGCACACACGCACTTATTCAGAAAGACGTAGTATTTTCACGACTCGGACTTGTTGTAATAGATGAACAACACCGTTTTGGCGTGGATCAGCGGGGAACGTTAATAAAAAAAGGATTTCATCCCCACGTATTGGGAATGACCGCAACGCCTATTCCTAGAACGTTAAGCATGACACTCTATGGAGATATGGATGTTTCCATTATTAATGAAATGCCGAAAGGCCGCCTTCCGGTAAAAACGAAGTTAATTGTTCCTGAACGACTACCGAGCGTATATAAATATTTTGAAGAGGAAATGACAGCAGGCAAACAAATATATGTAGTATATCCGCTAATTGCCGAATCAGAAAAAATGGATTTACAAGCTGTTGAAAGCGGATACGAAAAATTAAAGGTTCATTTCAGTAAATATCGGGTAGGAATGTTGCACGGAAAGACAAAAAAAGACGAAAAACATCGTATCATGACAGCCTTTAAAGCCAATGAAATTCAGCTGCTTGTTAGTACAACGGTTATTGAGGTCGGTGTGGATAATCCCAATGCCACGGTTATGCTGATTGAAAATGCTGAGCGTTTCGGACTCAGTCAGCTCCACCAATTGCGTGGACGTGTGGGACGTGGGAGCGAAGCCTCCTGGTGTATCTTGATTCAACGGAATCATACTGATAACGCAAGGGAACGTTTGCGAATAATGGAAAAAACTTCCGATGGATTCGAAATATCAGAAGAAGATTTAAGACAACGCGGCCAGGGAGATATTTTTGGTGTTCGCCAACATGGTTTGCCGGACGTAAAATTTATTAATGTATTTACTGATTATCCAATTTTGGAAAAAGCGCGGGAT
>JAGLUM010000163.1 GCA_023134755.1 Fidelibacterota bacterium
AATATATTTCCTGAGCTGTTGGAACTAACGACTGAATTATCTGTGGATAGGATCTTCTAAATATAGTAGCTACATAATCCATATGCGGAGTATCTCGCAAAGCATCCAGTGTGAGTGCATAGGTTTTTCCCGAAAATACCGCTCCTCCATAGATAACTACATTGCACCAGTATTTACGAAAATATAATTCTTGCGGCCCAGCCTGCGGCCTATGTATAATTATGTTTGGTTTTGAAACTATTAATTCCGGCATAGGCTTAGTATATCAGAGTTCGTCGGATTCTGGAACAACAATAAACTCATCAGGCAATCCCGGCTGGAAGTTCTGCCAGTAATCCCCGTTTAAATCTATATATGGATCTTGTCCCTCTTCTATCCGTTTTAAATAATTATATCCACATGCTCCATCAATATCATAAAATCTCCCGAATACCCCGGGGATTATTTCTTTCGGAACCCGAAGATCAGCGCCGCAGTGTTTACAAAATGTATCCCGTATAACTTTAACTGTATTTTTAGAACACCGGATCAGCTTTTTATTTTCATAATGGCAGATGTTATTATTGTCTGGCATAGCCGGAAACCATCCTTATCTTATTGAATGTAAATTCAGAAAGAATCCTTATCTTATTTCCCATTAACAGCCTCTTCAAACGTTTTAAATACAGGGCAGAATTCAACTCTATGTAGACAGTCCCGAACATTTAAATTTATCGGATTCATCCCTGACTCTTTGCAGCCGATACACCACAGCTCTTCTGTGATAAAATCTTCCTCTATCTCTTCCGATTCTATTTCAGGATTATTATGTATAATATCAGAGAGTTTGCTATATACAGGAATTTTCATAGATTTACAGATATTTTTTATTGTATAACTACTGCTAAAATCCAGAACGGCATCACTTTGACATAACAGAATTACAATTGAACGGAGGAAAAGACTATCCGCTTTATCTTTTCCCCATAGCCCTTTGTTCCTGCCATAATAAATAGATGTTTCTTCATGACTGGGATTATTAATTTCAATATTTTCATCTGCTTTAATTATCTGCTGTTCACGCTTAAACGCCTCGTCAGAAGTACTGCATAATAAAAGTAGCGTCATACGTTCTTTTCAGGCTTTATAGTAACACCGTTAATCAAATCGGTATAATGCTGAAACATAATCGCATCATCACGTTTTAATTTAACATCAATAATCCCGCCCTCGTGATTAGTATATCTTACCCGTATTTTCCGGTATCGGGGGACAGCCCACGCCTGTGCCGGATATGAGACACTCCATTCCATACCGTTCTTTTTTTTGCGGGATTTACCGGCGGGATAATATTCGGGATCAAATACAACCGCAATACGTCCAGGGGCTTTACTAAGCCGGCATACAAACATTTTTGCCATAACTCCGATTTGCGAAGCAGCCAGACCGTCTGACTTTTTTTCTATCATGATTTTCATCATTTCGGAAGCCAGTGATCCAAGAGAAGCCAGCCGGTCAGCAACAGGAATGATTTTTGTATTACATCCCTTTATTTTATCCCCGGGAATTATTCTCAGAGGGGATTCGTTTTTAATAAATTCATTTACAATAGACTCGTTCAGTGAAGATTCATTTGTAGGAGACTTGTTTTTAACAGGTTCATTTTTAATAGATTCTTTCATACAGCACTCCCGTCAACGGGGACTTCGGCATCTTCCCAAACTCCATCTTTGCTAAGCCCATCATCTTTAAGTCTGCAATCTTCATTCACTAATATAAAAGCTTCGTCTTCTGTGAAAACCCTGTATCGTTTACCTTTCTCCGGATATTTAAAACGCCTGATAAATCCTTTCCGGTCAGCCTTTGCATATACCGCCTGCCGACAGACACTCATATCTTCACAGATTTTTTTTACCTCTATAACCGCATTAAAACATAAGACACATTTATTGATATCACTGATATTACTATCATGTTTAGTTTCCTTTTTGCATATCGGGCAGTATTTATATTCCATAATTTTTAGCGCTCCTTAAGCAATATTACAATAAGTAGGAAATATTGTCAAGTTATGGGATATACGCCCATTCATAAATAGATTGTCCAAAAAAATGAGCACTTCCAAAAGTATGAAACGAATAAGGGGCCGTGTTATTTCCATATTCATCATCACATGTATATGTGCTCTTTCTTTCACATTCAGACATAGCCTCTCTTTCTGCAAGCGAAAGACCTTTTTTCAATTTAACTATAACGCAATTAACATTTTTCTGATCGTCTGAATCTTTCCATGTTCCCCGATTATGCCGTCCTAAAACATACATGCCTTCAGGAGGCCGTTTATTCTTTGTTTTTATCCATTTTCTCATACAATAATACTACTATGCAATATTACTATGGTCAAGGGTTTATTATTTTATACCGATATATTTTATTGTTTAAAACTTCAATGAGAACTTCATCCGGAGTTTTAACGACATCAACCCATTTATTTTTTTTAAATTGTTGAAATAAAACTGAAAAATTTGAAAGATTGGGAAATGTACCAGCAACCAGATCCTCCCATTCCGGAGGGGTTTCATGTATTTTAGTAAAAAAGAATTTATCTCCTTTTTTTATTTTAAATAATATAGGATCTTTATTTTCTTTACAGATTTTAACATAACTATATCTGTTAAAAAATTCTGAAAAATACCCCTCATATGTTCCATCAAATAAATTATCAGGAACATCTTTTAAACTTTTTACCTCATACTTTTTAAACAATTCTATATTCATTTTTTCTCCTTGTTTCCTATGGCAATTCATCAGCTTCAGGATAATTGTACTCATGAAACTGGTTTTCTCCGCCGATATCGACTCCGGGGGAAATCTGAGAATCAGAAACTGACTGCTCGGGGTCAATGTTGGCTTTACGCATTATTGTTGAAATATTATCCATTTTCCCTTTTGTCATATCTTTTAAAACCGCAGTAGCAGCCGACACAATTACAACAGGCTTTTTCGGATCTTTGATAATTTCTTTTAATTCTTCCATGGATTTACCAAGAACATATTTAAAACAATGTAACATATCATCAGTTGTAACACCATTGTCTTTTATATATTTCTTGAGTATAGACGGTTTACGCCCACGGTTTTTAGGTTGATTGGTAGATGAAAAACGGTTTCCCTTACCAATTGGCGGATCTCCGTATCCCGGCATTTCACAATTCCCTTTCCCTGTTTATTCCCTGATTCAGCAATGTTCCTATGTCAAACGGCATCCCGTTGAGTTTTATAGAGCATTCCCGGCTGTTTGTTTTGCACCATTGGATATACCTGCCCCGGATTACATCGCAGTAATGGGGATCTAGTTCCATCATGAAACACTGTCTATCGGTTTGTTCACATCCGATAAGAGTTGAACCAGAGCCTCCGAATAAATCTAAGACAATATCCTTTTTATTTGTTGTTTTGTCTATTGCTTCAACAGATAATTCTACTGGCTTTTGAGTTGGATGGATATATGTTGATGCTCCGTCTTTGTTAATTTTCCATACTGAGCCAATTCTTTTTCCACATAAATCGGCTCCACGATGCCAAACCAAAGCTACTTCATAATCACTTGAAAACGTCTTTTTTAAATCGCCTATGCCTCCGCCACCTTTAAACCAAATAATCATATTACTCATGTCGCCAATAGGTTTACATATCTCTATCCATTTATTGACTACCTTCCATGATGTCCACACGAACACAAAGCCTTTGGAGTATTTATTAACCAATGGAATCCACCCATCTAAAAACACATCATCGTTTTTTAGTACATCAAACTTATCAGACTTTGTTCTCATGTTTGATTGAAAATCTACACCATACGGAGGGTCAGTAAAAACCATATCGGCCTTCTTTCCATCCATCAACTCAGCCACATCATCTTCACTCGTACTATCGCCACACATCACTCTATGTTGAAAGTTCATGCCAAGTTCGATTAAGTCACCGCGTTTAATAACTGGGTTCTCTTCCAACTCAGGCACATCGTCAGCCTTGTCCTCGTCAAGCTCCAAATCGTCAGCATCAAAGTCAATGTCTAAGTCAATGTCTAAGTCGTCTAACTCTTCTGCACTAAATCCGAGCAGGTCAATATCAAAGCCGATGTTGTTCAGCCCTTCAATCTCAACCTTTAGTAACTCTTCATCCCATCCCGCGTTGAGAGCGAGCTTATTGTCTGCGATGATGTACGCTTTAACCTGAGCCTCTGTAAGCCCTTCTAGTGTGATTGTTGGTACTTCATCGAGTGATAATAGTTTAGCCGCCATTATACGCCCATGACCTGCTATAACACCGTCTTTCTCGTCAAGAAGTACTGGGTTAGTAAATCCAAACTCTTTAATGCTAGATGCTATCTGCTGCACCTGCTCATCTGAGTGAGTGTGCGTGTTGTTTGCGTATGGTATTAGCGTGTCTGTAGTTTTGTATTCTATTGTCATATATCAGCCTTCACAAGTCTAGGTGCATAACCTTCGCCAGCCTTAACCCGCTCCAACGTATCGCGCACGTTCTTACGAGTAAACCCTAGCACCTCGGCCACATAAAGAATCTTCGCATCTCTCTTCATCGTCCTAGTCTTTCTGATCTTCTTCCACTCTTGGATAACCTGCATCTCTTCCATGATGCGCTTTGACACCTTATAAGAGTACGGGGTAGGTCGGTAGTGAATAACGTATGTGTCAAGTGCTATTGCCTCAAATATCTCCAACACCTTTAGTCTTACCGACTCAACTGAATCATCATCAAGGTCTTTGAAGTGGTGCTTTGCCTCTTCTGCGTCAAACTCACAGCCGACACGTTCCATTATGTACTGTATAGGTGCGTTCATCTTAATCCTTTATGAATACCATCTATCGGCATTATCAAACTCTTTCACTAGCCGATCATAACCAAGAGACAATAGCACTTTGCATAATAAACCATCTAGCTTTGCATGCCCTGTTTCAGTATCTTCTTCTTCTATGATCTC
>JAGLUM010000164.1 GCA_023134755.1 Fidelibacterota bacterium
TATTAATATTAAAAAATAAAACAAACTGGATACGGGGATATTATGTAACCCCGGAAGATACAATAAACGGTAAAGTAACCTATTCCATTTATTTTGAAGATGAATGCTATGGGGACGAAGTATATCAGGTCACCGGTCCGGGCAAGCCCGACAACCCCTCTTATGGTATAATTTCTGTTGATTCCATTCGTTATGTAAACACACAGATGAATGATTTCTATAATACAAACGAACAAGGTGACTATGTTATTATAACACATAAAGATTTTTATGAAAAAGCACTGGAGCTCGTTGAACATAAGCGTGCCATAGGTTTTAAGTCGGTCATTTATAAGCTGGAACGTATTTATGATGAATATAATTATTCCAATGAAAGTCCGTATGCAATTAAAGCATTCTTAACTGATGCTTATACCACTTGGCATACTCTTCCGCGCTATGTACTCTTTATCGGAGATGTCGGCACAGAAAACTCATTACCTAGCATTAAGTATCAATCCGCAGGAGCTCGGGGTGCTATTCTGACTGAAAGCTGGTTTGTGGATATTGATGATGACTTTGTAATGGAGATGGCTTTAGGGCGGTTACCGATTAATAAAGAAAGTGAACTTGACAGCATTATTGTTAAAATAAAAGCATTTGATTTAATTGAAATACCTTCACAGAAAATCAACAGGATAGCATTATTAGCAGGACCTCAGCCTGTTTTTAAAGATCAAATGCAAGATTATATTAACAATATTTCTCCCGATTATATACAAGCAGACCGTTTATATTTATATGATTCACACCTTACTGGAGATTTTGATGCGGGTATCCATGCAACTGATACACTAGTTGAATTTATTAATGACGGTATCTTTTGTCTGAATTATTTAGGACATGGCGGGGGCTATACATGGGATAATTATGTTTTACCTTATTCAGCATTTGATGAATTTAAATCGGTAAATCCCTTTATCGTAAATTCTCTAACCTGTTTTACAAATACCTTTTCAAATGATAATGCTCTTGGGGAAATGTTCATTCGTCATCCGAGAGGAGGTATTTCAGTGATGTCCTCCACGGGATATGGGTGGCTTAATTCAAATC
>JAGLUM010000165.1 GCA_023134755.1 Fidelibacterota bacterium
ATTCATCAAATTGATTTAAGAACAAGGAACATCAATTAACGAATAATGAAATAAGAAGTTCGCAAATCGCCTGCCAGTTACTAATCATTAGTTACTAGTTTGATATTCATTAAAACAGTTTGCGAAGCAGCTTCAATTTCTGCTTGTAGGGCGCAAATTTTATTGGAATATCAAACCACGTGGGAGAAATAATAACAGAACGCTGTCGACTGAATGTTTCAAAGCTATATTTTCCGTGATAGCTTCCCATGCCGCTGTTTCCAACTCCGCCAAAGGGAATGCGGTTATTCACAAACTGGATCACGACATCGTTAATACATCCGTTACCGGCACTGGTTTGTTGCAGCAGCTTCTTTGCCTTGCGCATATTTCTTGTAAAATAGTACAAAGCCAGTGGTTTTTCTCTGCTTATTATAAAATCAATAACCTCGTTTAACGTATCAAAATCCATTACCGGCAAAATGGGACCGAATATCTCTTCTTGCATTATGTGAGAATCTACTGTTACTTTATCCAAAACGGTGGGCGCGATATAGCGCTCTTTTTTGCGTATTTCTCCACCGCATATAATATGACTATCCTGAAGATATCCGTTTAAGCGGTCAAAGGCCTTATCGTTAACAATACGCGGGTAATCCGGACTCTCATAGGGGTTATTGCCGAACTGGCGAATGATCTCTGCTTTGATCTTTTCCAGTAAAGCGGGTTTAATGTCCCGATGAACAAAAAGATAATCCGGGGCAATGCAGGTCTGTCCGGCATTAAGAAATTTACCCCATACAATGCGCCGCGCGGCTTTTTGAAGATTGGCATCTTTGTCTACAATACAGGGGCTTTTTCCGCCAAGCTCCAGAGTAACAGGCGTGAGGTTTTCTGCGGCGGATTTCATTACGATCCTGCCAAATTGAGCACCGCCTGTAAAAAAGATATAGTCAAAGCGTTGTTCCAGCAACTCTTGATTAACCTCGCGGTGTCCTTGAATGACCGTAATATATTCCGGCGGGAAGGTTTCAGATATCATTTTTTCGAATAACGCAGACATTGCCGCGGTATAAGGAGAAGGTTTGAGTACAGCACAATTCCCGGCAGATATCGCAGCGATCAAGGGTGTCATCAATAAATTAAATGGGTAATTCCAGGGTGCCATAATTAAAACCACACCATAAGGTTGTTGCATTACACGGCTTCGGGATGGAAATAACACGTACAGTGTGGGTTTCCGTACTGTCTTTGTCCATCTGCGAAGATGACAAAGATGAAAATCGATTTCTTTTAATGCTAATCCTATTTCCGTGGCATAGCTTTCAAACTGCGATTTATGCAGATCCTTCCATAATGCGTCCATGATTGTAGGTTCATATTGTTTGATCATGTTCTTTAATTTTATCAGTGCTTCTCTGCGAAAGCTGATATTCTTCGGCTGACCACCTGCAAAGAACCGACGTTGAGCATGAATAGATGATTGAATTTTCTGCTTGTCCATAGAACCTCATATTAATAGGATAAATAAGAAAAAAAGTTAAAAAGAATACACCTAAGTTCCAAGATGGAAATATCATAATAAAAAGATAGCTATTTACATGAAAAAACCTTCACAATTTATCTGCTTATATTGTAATTTACGGGTGATTTTAATTAATGGTGATAAACGAGTATAAAAATAACTATGACAGATTTTACTACATACCTGCAGCAACTCCTTGGCCGGGAACCCTCAAAGATAGAACAAACTGTCTTTGCATGTTTTAATCCTGAAGCGGAAGACAAAAAAAAGCGTTTTGCTCGTTACAGTGAATCCCGGTCGCAATTTCTGAATATTGACGATGAGCATTATCTTTATATCAATAATTATGCTGATGAAAAGCTCTGCCGGTTGGATATGGCAACTCGATATCTTGATACTACAGCATATTATCATCATGCTGACGGTGCGATCATGCTGGGTATCAGCAAACCCGAAAAAGAAAAGTTCCTTGACACCCGCTATATGGACTATTACATCTATATTCAGGCCGCCGCGGCCAAAGCCGCTGCACAGTCGCTGACATCTGCAGCCAAATATGCGGACCATATTGCTATGATCCAGGATGAAAGCCCCTGGGAGCGACTGTGCCGTGTTTGTGTTTCCACAAACACCGGCGGCCATATTACCGCGTCGCATCAACGCCTCTTCCCTGTCCTTGAAAACGGATTATTGTATATTGTAGCAAACCATAAAAATATAGCATTCAAACAGACATGCGATACATTCGATGATCCGCCCGTTTTTATCGGTAAAACGGTTGCTTTCCCGATCTTAAGTCTGGATAATGAAGATGGTTTGCTTGAAATTCCGCTTAGCACCCTGGAAATGCTGCAGCAGACAAAGCAAGAAAAAAGCAATAACACAACCGTTTTTTCTTCGGATCATTATGACATTCCGCAATTCAAAGAAAA